>CAZDKR010000058.1:0-4670 GCA_964506375.1 uncultured Gammaproteobacteria bacterium | reverse complement strand
AGTTCAAGGTATTAAGATAAGCAGTTCCATCTACTTCTAAATCATCTTGGACATAGAGATCACCGCCTGTGTAATCAAGATAATTGGCTAAGTTAGAACCAACAGCCAAGTAATCGGTTGCTGTGGCTGATTCTGAAATTGTTAAGTCGCCGGTGACAGTAACCAAGTCAGCTGAGGCGTCAACAACAAAAGTGTCAGCTGAGCCGTCGCCAACTGTTAGAGCTGCAGCGGAGGAAGTGTCAAGATCTAAATAATTATTCAAGTCAGTTGCATCTTGAATCACCAAACTGCCAGCCGCATCAATTGTTAAATCATCAGCTTCAGTAACAATGGTGGCGGCGCCAGTGAAAATTTGCTGACCACCAGCAATCCTTAAAGTATTGCCTAAATAAACCTGGCCAGTGGTAGTAGCAGCGCCGTTGACAAAACTATTGCCGCCCAAGGTTAAATTACCAGTTAAGTAACCAGAACCGGTCACGTTCAAGGCATAAGGAGAGGTTGAAGTAGCAACCTTTATCGCATTTTGAACATAAACATAATCAGTTGAAGTCGCTCGGCCTTGAATATAAAGGTCAGAAGTGGTAGTGTAGCCCCCAACCAAAAGCCCGTCACTTAAATACGAAGTTCCTTGAACATTTAGAGCATAAGGCAGGGTGGTAGTGTTAATTGCCAAAGCAGTATTTACCACAAAAGTGCCGCTGGTAGTAGCATTGCCAAAATTATACCAATCACCATATTGCAAGGTTGAAGTAGCAATGGTCAAACCATAACCGTCTGCTGGCGAAGAAGTAGCAAAGCCGTAATGGCCTTGAGTCGTGTCAACTACAAAATGCGTAGCAGAACCATCAGCATTTTGAATAGCCAATGCAGTAGTTGAACCAACAGTTATTAACAGCCCTCCCCGGGTAAAAATATCGCCATCTGAAGCTAAGGAGAAGTAACGCGTGCCAGCTACTTGGAAATCTAAAAAGTTGCCGCTAAAAGTTTGCGGATTAGCCGCAATAAAAGTGCCGTTGGCAGAACCAGAAGTCATTGGATTGGCAGTTAACTGCAGCAAAGCAATAGTTGAAGATGCCTGAGGAAGCGAGGCAAACTCAAGTCCTGCGCCAGCGCCTGTCTGGTTCAAAACCATAAGCGGCAAAGTTGAAGAAGCGGTTACCTGAAATATGCTTTGAGTAGATGACGCATTTTGCAAATTTAAAACTCCTTGATTTGACAAAGAAAATACGTCTGCGCCTGCCCTCTGCCACTTAAACATATCGCCTGCGCCTTTTTGATTCACACTTAAGAAATAGTCAGTGGTTGAACCGGTCCAAGATTGGAGCGGGGAAGTAGAAGACGCATTTTGCTGGACAACTCTGCCATCTCTTTCAAAAGCAATTCGCTGCGTCTCATCTGACTTTAATTCAAAAATTCCTCCACTGCCCATTTGGTCAAATTTAACCAAGTAGTCAGTGGAGGAACTTTTAACATCCAAGATATTCTGAGTTGTGGAAGCAGTAATGTTAAATACATCAACTGAAGTTGAAGTTGAAATATTAACTGGATCTGAAAAAGTAAATTCAGGAGTATTGGTGGCTGAAGTTAAATCCCAGGTTAAGTTGCCCTTGTTGTCAACTGATGAAAGCCATTGATGGTCAGTGTCATAACGAACTATCAATTGTGGTGTGGTCGTGGCTTCAATTACCACCGTGCCTGATTGAGAAGTTGTGCCGGCAATCACAATATTGCCCAATGAATCAACTTTGAACTTGCTCGCGCCGCCAACTTGAAAATCAATAAAATTACCAGAAAACGAAGAAGGATTTGCGCCAATAAAAGTGCCGTTGGCAGAACCAGAAGAAATTTTATTTGGACCCAATGTAAGAAGGGCTAAAGTGTTATCTGCTATTGGAGAAGAAGTAACCCAAACAGCTGGGTCAGTTGTGGTAGCTGAATCAACTCTGACTGAGCCATCAACTTCTAAGTCATCGCTAAGATAAATATCACCCGCGCCTACTTGCCAGTCTGGAGTACCTGATCCAACTGAAAGACTGGTAGCGCTTATCTGGTCGGCGCTAAGAGCTTCGTTTAAAGTCACCGGAGCATTAAAAGTAGCAGCTGCGTTAACAGTTAAGCTGTCGCCTGAATCTTGGCCCAGGGTCGTGTCATTGTCAACTTGCAAATAACCTGCGCCTAGATACTTGGCGGCAAAAGAAGAACCCGCGCCTTGTTTGGCAGTAGCGCCTGGGGTGCCAATGTTGTAAATATTGGTAATAATGGTTTCGCCTGAAGGGCCGGCTGGGCCTTGAGGCCCTTGCTCGCCTCGCTCGCCTTTTTCACCCCGTTCTCCCTTATCTCCTTTTTCTCCTTTTTCTCCCTTTTCTCCTTTTTCGCCTTTGAGATAAATTACTTCTACTTTGCCTTTGCCTTGAGAAGGGGCAATCTGCTTGTTAATTACATAATCGCCTTGATATTCAATTACCGGGCCGCTGCTTGGTCTTTTTACTAACTCTATCATCATATCTTGGGAAACCAAATAATATTTATTCCACATTGTTAACCATCCACCCACTTCTGAACCAATACTCTCAGCCAATTTGGTTACACTACTGCCAAACAATCCGCCAAGTTTAGCAATCGGCCTAATAACCACTTTGTCAAAACCGGTTGAAATGCTATTAGTCAAGCCAAAAACATTGGCAAAAACCAGCTTGGTTACTTGAGAAACTTTTTCCGAATGCGCCAAAATTTTTTCTGAGATATCTTGGGGAACGGATTTAAATTGGCTGAAAACTAAACTCACCTGGTTCGCGCCATTTTTTAAAGCAATCAAGCTTTTCTGAACCGCTTTTTCCGAACCTCTGGGTATGCCCAAGAATTTGAACCCCAATCTCACTCCAAATGAACGCAATGCGTTAACAAGTATTCTTGTTTCTTTGTCATAATAGGTTTGGCTTGGCTTTGCTAAAAGAAATTTTTTAAATAAAATATCCTTTACCTCGCCCCCGTCCCAATAAGCTAACTCCCTCCACTTTTTGCCAGCTTGATTGACAGCCAAATTTTTCTCAACCCCTAACAAGCCGCAAGCCCGCTTAGAAACATTTTGCGAGAAATTTTTTAACTCGGCTACTGCTGAAATTCTACTTTGAACTTGCGATGATACATTCTCAATTACCTTGGACAGCTCTGCGTAGTATCCTCTGCGGCTTTGGGTAGCGGCGCCAGCCACTAAGCCGAATTCATAATTGCCCATCACCCTGTTAACAGAATAGTTAACTGAGGTAGAAAAATTTTTAGAAGCAATTACAGTCCGGTCAATAATCTTGGATAAACCTAACTTGGAATTAACAAAGCCAATGCCCTGGTAAGCCAAGCGAGTTTGATAATCGCTTACTTTTTTCAGCTTCTGAGTCAGCTCAACAAAACCTTCTGGCCATACCTGGGCGCTAGCTATGACAAAAGTTAAGGAAAAGATAACTCCCACTATTAGCGTTTTGACAAAAACTTCTTTAACTGATAATTTTTTCCAAACAAAAAAGACAGGCAATACTGTCTTAAACCAACTCATGATACGCGCTGGCGAGAATAAGAGGTCCGTGGCATGAATAACATAGCCAACTAAACTTCTAACTACACCTTCTAATCTATTTTTTACATTATATACCTCTTTCTTAATTTTTTCAGTCAACTCAAAAAGCAGAGACCTTAAATTTTTGTTAACTGCGCTTGACTCAAGAATTTGCTTGAATTCTTTTTCTTGACGCAATTCACCCTTAACATTGCCTTTCTTGTCTGCTGGGTGTTCCCGAATGTAGTTTTCCAGCCACTCCTTTTTAGTAAACCAGTTACGGCCTATCTTTTTTGCTTTAAGCAACCCGCGCCTTGACAAAAGCGACAAGTAATCCTGCGAATACGAACAAAGATCAGCGGCTTCGGCTAAACTAAGGTAGCCCTCTGACTTTGCTAACTCTTTTTTTGATTTATAATTATAACTCTTTTGCCCTTTTGGGACATTTTTTTTATTCTTATTGACGAGCATGGGAGTTTATTGATATGCAGAAAAAGTGACACTTGGGCGCATAGCCTAATCACGTTACACGCCTTAACAAAACTCTAAAAATATGTTATAATTAAAATGCCCACAACGGAGAAGAAAAACAACCGAAATAAAAAAGGTAACCTAATAAATTTTATTTTGCGCTTTCCTAATCTTTTCTCTCTGATGTGGGTATTTTTTTATAAAAAATTTTTATCAAATAAACACAATTAAACACAATATTATTAAAAATATTAAAAGCCCGTGTGTTTAAATGTTAAATTAAATGTTAAAATGTCAATTTGAAAGTAATATCGTATTTTTACTATCTTTATTATACACCCAAAAACGGCTTTTGTCAAGAGCGTTTTTATCCGATATTTGATTAATCTGCTCACTTTAAATTTTAATTTGCGTGCATAAAAATTAAATAATACAAAATTAATAGCTTATTACTCTTTAACGCAAAATTATTATAAAATTGTGATAAAACTCTGATTTTTTTTTAACTTTTTAAGGCTAAATTGGTCTATTTTTAAGTAAAAATAGATATAAAATCATTTTTAATATCGCTTAAGAATAAAATTTTATTATAATGACTAAAATTATTATTAATTATCAATAAATTATCAATAAACAATACAATAGCGCT
>CAZDKR010000057.1:0-4683 GCA_964506375.1 uncultured Gammaproteobacteria bacterium | reverse complement strand
GATTTCGGATTTCGGATTTTATATACTACTTTACTACCACCTTCGCTGCCACAATTACCTTCCCATTCAATTTATACCCTCCGCTAATCACTTTCACAATCTTATTTGCATTGCCTGTCTTTTCTGATTTCCTGTCTCCTTCACCCTTAACCGCCTCATGAATTTCAGGATTAAACCCATCTCCTACTTGCGGATTTATTTCTTCAACTCCGTTTTCCTCCAATACCTGCTTAAACTGATTTTTAATATGTTCAATGCCCTTAACCCAGTCATTATCTTTAAAATCACCTGGTAAATGTTCAAAAGAATATTTTAAATTGCTATAAACTGGAATTAACTGCATTATCAAATTTAAATTAGCAAACTTAACAAACTCTTCTTTTTCTTTTTGAGTTTGCTTTTTTAAATTTTCATAATCAGCTTTGGCTCTTTTCCAGCCGTTTAGATATTCATCGCATTTTTGTCGCAATGTCTCAATTTTAGATATTTCTTTGTTCTCTTTTTTCATATTTCCTCATTAAAACACAAGAACATTAAAATACTTTTAAATACAATAATTATCTATTATTTTTTGTTTTAATGTTTTTATGCTTTAATGCTTTAATGACCGCTTAAATCACTGCTTTTGCAAAATTCACAAGAGAGGCGTTTCTCTCATAGTCCATTCTCATTGGCCCCAGTATGCCAATTAAAACATCTTTAACTTTCCTCATTATTGAAGAACAAGCATCTCCAAACGGGTTGTCTTTACCAATCCCCACAGCAACTCCGTCATTTTTATTAATTATATCATAAATTTCAAAAATAACCTCGTCCAAACGGTCAATTATTTGCGACAAATTGCAGATTAAATCCAAATTCTGAAATTCTGGTTGAGAAAATAGATTGGACAGGCCTGTGTAATAAAAATCGTTTTTCCCAAATCCAGCAAAAACCATTAGACCGGACTTGCTAGATAAAATTCTGGCAAATAGTTTTATTTTTTCAGCGATTGCACGGCGTTGCCACGCCTCTCTATTGTTATTAATTAACTTTATAATTTCATTCTTTTCTTTTTGATTCAATTCCTTTTTCAAATCAACATAATTCTCTACAAAATACTTATATCCATATTCAGTTGGTATGCGACCGGCAGAAGTATACGGCTGAGTTATCAAACCCAGATCTTCTAATTCTGCCATATCATTTCTAACAGTAGCTGAAGAGATGCCCATATGATACTTGGCTACTATCAACTTTGACCCCACTGGCTGTGCTGTCTTTATATGTTCTAGGACAATATTTTTAAATAATTCTTTTTGGCGAGGAATCATATTCACTTTCTGCTTCAGCCCCAAGCACTCTAGATCAGGGGCTGTCTTGTCCAGTTATAAAATTCTTTCATTTTTTGATTAAATCTGACTTTTCCACAGGGATTAAAATTGGGTGAAATAATTATTTTTCCGCTAATTTTAGCCAAAAATTAACATAAATAATATGATAAATTATACAAAACAGCATCCGTAAGTTAATTATAATAAATTTAGCACTCTTATGTCAAGAGTGCTAAAATATATTTTCTATCCAGCTTTAGGTCGCTTTTATTTATTACTTAAAACTTTCCAAAAGCTAAAGCTTTTAAAACCCTCAGCTAAAGCTGGGTAGAATGTAAGGCTAAAGCCTTATCAACCCTCAGCTTCCCGAGTCATTAGAATAAAAAAGCTGGGTAGAAAGATAAAATAAAGCGACCTAAAGGTCGCAAAACCCTCAGCTAAAGCTGGGTAGAATGTAAGGCTAAAGCCTTACTAACCATCAGCTTCCCGAGTTCTCGGGATAAAAAAGCTGGGTAGAAGGTTCTTATCCAAGAAGTTTCTTGTCTATTGCTTGATTCACCAACTTGTCTGCCAGCCTGTTCTGCTCCCGAGGAATATGTTTAAATGTTACTTTCTTAAAACTTTGTCTTAAATTCCAAATTTTTATAAAACTATCTTGAAAGTCTTTATTTTTTATTTTGTATTCCATATTCAACTGCGAACAAACAAGTTCTGAATCTAACCGCACCTCAACTTCTTCTGCTTTCATCTCTTTTGCTTTTTGCAGTCCAAAAACCACGGCTTGGTATTCAGCCTGGTTGTTAGTTGTCTCTCCGATATATTTTTTATACTGACCCAAAATGTTATTTTCATTCTGGCCGTGACAGACCACTATCCCGATCCCTGCTGGACCAGGATTGCCGCGAGCGCCACCGTCTGTGTAGATAATTAGTTTTTTGGTCATAGTTTTTCCTGCCAGTTATCACAAGCGAAGTTTCTTGCCCAACCTTTTGGCTGTGAGCCCTATTTAGGGCTTAAGGGGTCTTCAGGGGTCTTAAATGACAAGGCCAAATAGCGAATGTTGGAGGAGAAACGAAGCCGAGGGATCCAATAGAAATTAACCCAAACTACTTTCCTGACTTTCTTGGCGTCATTTTGCTTATTAAAGTCGCTCAGGACAAATTACTGCGACTATGCTTCAAATCAATAACCTTCAGCTGCAATTCTCTATTGCCGTTCCACTCATTTACTCCAAACTCCACTACAACATCAACTCTATCCCCTACCTTGACCTGCTTTGTCCATTTTTCCGCAGTGCCAAATGATATGGCTTTGCGGATTAAACTCTTTTGGGACAAGTAAAAACGCAGATGATCGGCATTTTTACCAACTGTTTCAATATTATTAATCTTAACATTTTTTATTAAAAACAAGGGTTTTGGATTGGCTTCAGCAAAAGGCTCAAATTTTTCTAATTCATCCCATAACTCCCAATCCAAATCTTTTAATTCAACTTCTGTGTCAATTTTTAAAGTTGGTATTAATTCCACATCTTTTAATTCTTTATTAGCAAGTTGGGTCATCTTTTCTACAAATTTCTCATAATTGTCATCGCCCTTGATGGCCAAACCGCAAGCCTGGGAATGTCCGCCGTAATGTTCCAAAAAATCATCACATTTATGCAAGGCATCTGTGATATTAAACTCTTCAATGCTCCTGCCGGACCCCAAGTACTTATCCCCTTCAACAGCAAACAATATAACTGGCCGACAAAATTCGTCTTTTAATTTTCCAGCCACTAAACCAACTATCCCTGGCGACCAGCCCTCCTTTGAGGCAATCAATATCTTATTTTTATCAGTTGCTTTGCCTAATATCTCTTTAGCTTCTTCCATTATTTGGTCGGTAATCTTCTGACGCTCCAAATTTTTCTCATGAATATCTCTGGCTAAAGCAATAGCTTCAAGCTCATCTTGAGTGGTTAATAATTTATAGGCTAAATTAGCATGATCAACCCGACCAGCCGCATTAATTCTCGGCACTATTTGGTAGCTAATATTATATATATTTAAATTATAAAGCTCGGCGCCTAAGGGCAAATCCGCTGCCAACTCCTGCCCGTTAGACAATCTGCAAGTGTGAATCAGTTCCTGCAAGCCCTTGCGCGGAGTTTTGTTTAAAACCATTAACCCGTATTTCACCAACGTTCTGTTTTCACCTAAAATAGGAGAGACGTCACCAATTGTCCCTATGGCCACCAAGTCTAAAAGCCATTTTTCAAAAGCTTCGTACTTGCTTGGATTCGGTTGGGACCTAAATAAGGCCTGGGCTAATTTAAAAGCCATGCCCACACCGGATAACTTCTTAAAGGGATATTCTTCCCGTTTTAAGGAACAATCTAAAATTGCTACGGCCTTTGGCAATTCATCGCCTTGCAGGTGATGGTCAACCACAATAGTGTCAATACCAGCCTCTTTTAATCTTTTAATGGGCTCGACATTGGTAATGCCGCAATCAAGAGTAATAACCAAATTAAATTTATCAGCAATAATCTTTTCTACTGTTGACATATTCAAACCATAGCCATCAATTTCTCGGTGTGGAATAAAAACTTCTATTTTATTAATACCCAACTCTCTTAAAGTTTTTTCCATTAAAACACTGGCTGTTACACCGTCAGCGTCATAATCGCCGTGCAAAAGAACTTTTTCTTGGTTCTTGACAGCATTTGAAATCCTGTCTACTGCTTTTGCCATGTCTTGAAACAGAAAAGGGTCATGCAAATCCTGGGTATAGTCCGGATTAAGAAATTCATCAATTTTTTTCTGCGTATCAAGGCCTCTGTCAAAAAGAAGTTGTAAAATTGCTGGATGATAACCCGGCAGTTTGTCTGCAAAATCTTGAGGGTACTTGTCTTTTATAAGCCACTTTTTGTCTGTCATAAATCTATTATAGCAGAAATAAATAAAAAATATAAGGTGACACCCAAGCACGGAGATCGGGCATAATGATTTACTTATTTTTCCCGTGCTTGGAGGCAAGAATATTTTTAACTTTTATATCTGCCGCTCGCCTAGAAATGAAATTCCAAAATTCTTAGGACTTTATTTCATTCGCCCGCCGTATAATAAAAAGCTGGCGATATGGAGCATTCGCGCCAAATCGCCAGACTACTTTTTGCTATTTATAAAATTCAACAGAAAACAAGGCAGGATCTTTCTTATTGAACTAAATTAATTAATTTGTCTTCTGCTTTTAAAATAGGTTCGCCATCTTCATAATTAATAGTTGATGAAATGGTTAAAACATTTTCCCATTGAAAACGATTGCTAGAAAAGGCTTCCTCGCTTTGAATGGCCCGCTTTTTATAACCTTCGCCAATGTAATAAAT
>CAZDKR010000056.1:0-4709 GCA_964506375.1 uncultured Gammaproteobacteria bacterium | reverse complement strand
GAGAACTTATCAACCAAGTAATATAAAAAGAAAAAGAACTCACGGGTTTAGAAAAAGAATGAGCACTAAAAGTGGTCAGAGAGTTTTGAAATCACGGCGACAAAAAGGTAGAAAAAAACTGAGTCCTTAAATTTCTGTCCTTTTTAAAAATTCTCGCCCTTTTTTTAAGGGGTCATTAAAAGATTTTACCAAAGGCAGTTAGAATGCAATAAACATGGAAAGAATTTTATGTATATCAAATTAACTAAGAAAAAGGATTTTGAAAATGTGGCAAAATTTGGACGCCTTTTTTTTGTTAAAGAGCTTGGGTTTAAGGTGGTAAGAAATAGTTTGCAAAGGAATAGGTATGGCATTGTTGTTTCATTAAAAATTGATAAGCGCGCTACAGTGCGCAACAGAATTAGGCGCCAAATTAGAGAAATAATTCGTCTAAATGATAAAAATTTTAAACAAGGATTTGATGTGATGGTATTAACAAGAGAAGGTGTTAAAGAATTGAATTATAAAGAAATTGAAGCGAAGTTGGTGAGATTATTTAGAAAAGCAGGATTGTTAACTTCTACCCAGTTTTAGCTGGGGTTTAGTAAAATTTAGTTTATCATTGTGTTTTTAGATTAAAACTTGAATAATCCTGACTAAAGTCGGATAGAAAGAAATGAAAACAATAATTCTAAATTTAATCAAAATATATCAAAAAATATTATCCCCTGACCACGGCGGACTGCTTAGTTATTTTAAACCAATGGGTGTTTGTCGGTTTAGGCCAACTTGCTCAGAATACACTTGTGAGGCAATTAAAAAATATGGGGTTTTAAAAGGCGGTTGGCTTGGTATTAAGAGAATTTTTAGATGCAACCCATTTAATAAAGGCGGCTGGGATCCGTGTTAACCCGTTTCCGCTTGCCGTGCTTTGTTCTGGTACATAAGAACACGTTAATCAAAAGTAATCTTTATTGCCCAGCAGTCACATCTGGTTATTGTGAACAGATCTTTTTTAACCATAACGAATTTTGTTTTTTTGATTTTATAAGTTTATAAGTTATAATTAACACAAATAATTTAGAAAAGTTTTTTAGGTGAAGGCGGATTAAATATGCTTATAGAAATTTATAACACAATTTTATATCAACCAATTTTTAACCTTTTGGTTTGGTTTTATAATGTTATTCCCGGCCATGACATAGGTTTGGCAATTATTGCTATTACAGTCGTAATTAAATTAATTCTTTATCCTTTTTCACTCCAGAGCATAAAGGCTCAAAAAGTATTACAAGAGCTACAGCCTAAGCTGGACGAAATAAAGAAAAAGTACAAAGGCGATCAACAGGCTTTGACCCGAGCCACAATAGAGCTTTATAAACAAGAAAAAATTTCCCCTTTTTCTTCATGCCTGCCTTTATTAATTCAATTTCCCTTTTTAATTGCTGTTTACCATGTTTTCCGAAAAGGGCTAACAAATGGACAAAGTTTAGAAATTTTATACCCTTTTATCCATAACCCTGGCACTATTAATGCTGTTTCTTTTGGGTTGGTAGATTTATCAAAACCAAATGTGGTGCTGGCAATTTTGGCCGGTGTTGCCCAGTACTGGGTTTCAAAAATGCTGGTTTCAAAAAAACAGCCCCAGGTTGAGGGCGCAAAAGACGAGAGCATGACCGCTATTATGAACAAACAAATGATCTACTTTATGCCTTTAATCACAATTTTTATAGGTCTTTCATTGCCAAGCGGTTTAACATTGTATTGGTTTATCACTACTCTTTTAACTGGCGCGCAGCAAATGTATTTTTTTAAAGACTCTAAGCAAATTAAGCATTCAAATTCAAATTCTAATTAGATGCGAATTTAATACTAATTTTTAAAATATTAAAATTCGCATATTATGAAAATCTCTTCTGAAAAACTCACAGGATTGATTGTTGAAACTCAATCAGGTCAAAAAGTTGGAAAGGTTGAGGGTTTTAATGTTGACACTGAATCACAAAGTATTCTGGAATACGTTGTTAAACCTTCTAATCTGGTGGCTGGATTGATTAAGGGCGAATTGGTTGTTGCGCGTGGACAAGTGGTTGATATAACTGATAAAAAAATAGTTGTAGATGATAATTTAGTTAAGGGTGGGTTAAAAAAAAGAAGCAAAAAAGTAATTAAGGAAAGAGTAGCACAAGGAGCAATGATGAAGGAAAAAATACATTGATAAATGTGGATTAGGATTTTGCGTTTGGCTAACACAAAAGCCCTATAAATACTTTTCTACAAATACGACGATCGTCGTATTTGTAGAAAAGTATTTTTTAAAATGTATTTAATATGTCTAATGTGTTTAATGAATCAATGTATTAACACATCATGCATCTTTCTTTGTAAAAATAATTCAAAAAATGAAAAGGCTACTAATTGGACAGTAGCCTAGAAATTAATTATTCATTTGTTTTTATTAAATTTTCGCACCAATCCGTAGTCCTTAAAAATTTGTTTGAAATTTATGACTATTAGTGTTTTAAAAATTTATTAAAAAATTCGTAGCTATTAGTGTTTTAAAATTTTCTGTCTTTGCCCACAATTAATTTTAATTTTTTGTCTGAAATTTTAATATCAAGGGGTGTTTTTAAAACTTTAAAGTTGTCAACTACTCCTATACCTTCGTTTGTTGTTAAATTTTTAATATTAACTTTTTTAATTCGGAAAATGCTTTGCGATTGGTTGGGTTTTGAATCTTTAGTCAATGATTTTAAAAGTTTATTTAATTTTTTTTTATCTCGTGGCTCAATTACTACTTCTAAAAAACTGTCTTGAGGGTTAAAAAATTTTTTTGATTTAAAATAAAAATCTACTTCTGGAGAGAAGTTATAAATACCAACCAGGTTGTCTTCTGACAAAGGAGTGACACTGAACTTGTTATCACATTCAATTTTTAATTGATGGTTGTAAACTTTAACTGAGTGAATAAAATAATTATTATTGACTTCTCCAAGGTTAATGTTTTCTATTTTTCTGGCTGAAATTATTTCACAGGCCTGCAATGGGTCATGAATGCCTAAAAAATTAGCAATTGAGTTTTGTCCGCTTGGTACCAACTTCTTTTTTAGATGCTGGTAATTAGGGCCTTCAATTGGAATAATACCCAAGACAGTGTTTTGGCCAGCGATTAGGTTTGCGATTTGGTTAACAGTTTGGTCGTTGCCAACAACAATAATAGTTTCTGCGCCCTTTTTTAAAGCTTCTGATACTAATTCAGTAAAACTTCTTAGAACCGACATTTTGACAATTTTATCCTTAATACCTAAGTCAGTGATTTTACTTTCTATCTGGGCTAAAATTTTGTCGTATTTTTTTTGACTTAAAAATTGATCGTAGATGTAATAATACATAAGTAACCAGTAACCAGTAACCAGTAATTAGGAATGCAAAAATCAAAGATTTTTGCTTTAAGCAACTTAATTACTGGTTATTGGTTTCTGTTTTATTTCTGTTCTTCTGTGATTTCTTCAACATTATTAACTGCCATTTCCCCCATTTTTAAATGTCCATTAATCTGCGCGCCGGTTTCTATTGTTAAAATTTGGGTTTCTATATCACCTTTGATTTTGGCATTAGCGGACAGTTCCAAGTGGTTTCTGATAATCATATTGCCTTCTATTTCACCTCCGACCCAGGCGTTTTCAGCCTCTATATCAGCTTTAATTTTGGCACCCTCTCCAACTCGAAGATTTTTCTTTGTTTTAAAGCTTCCCACTACTTGTCCTTCAATAATGACATTGCCATCAGCTTTAAGATCACCCTCAACTTTGACAGTAGGGCCTATGATTGTTTCTACTTCCTTAAAGTTTTCTTTAGACATATAGTTTTTAGCTTATCCCAAAAGCAGAGTTAAGGGGCATGCCTGTTGAATAGATGGAATAAACAGGTTTGTTTACGCGGATAAGTTATAGAAGCAAGGTGCTTTGCTTTACGAAATTTGTCCGCATTAAGGACCCCTGTTTTCCTATTTTATAAAAAGGCGGAAAATCTGCTTAGGGTAAAATTATGCTTTGTGTAATTTTACTTTATCTCTAATCTTTTCTCTTGTAAAGTCTTGTGGTATAGTTTAGATGATTTTTGTTCTTAATAGAGATATTTGGTATTAATATTTATGCCCCTGTAGTTCAATGGATAGAACGCGGACCTCCTAAGTCTGAAATAGAGGTTCGATTCCTCTCAGGGGCACTAGTGTTTTATTTTCAGAAATATGTTTGTTGTTACCACTTTGCATTACGCTACAGCATAATAATCTGGGTGAAACTGTTATTAATCTGCCTGTAGTTGTGGAATTCGCAAGATTTACTATATTTTAGTTTTATGAATAAAACAGACTATAGCAGATTTTTTTGAATAATTAGCAGTTTTGTGATTTAGGATAATAATTTTGGGCCTGTAGCTCATTTGGTAGAGCGTGGCATTCGCATTGCCAAGGCAAGGGGTTCGAATCCCCTCAGGTCCATTTGCATCACGAAAGCATAGAAAACATAAAAAAACTAAAAACACCTGAACAAACCTTAATTATTGGTTTTATAAAAGTGTTTTTGTATTCCCATGTTTTAACCCCAGTGTTTTTTAGGAAAATGTCTACACTAGTGTAGACATTTTTTAAATTTGTCCAGAATAGTCTAGACAAATTTACATCATAAAAAAGTTATTTTGTCAAACAACCGATTTTTTTGAAAAAAGGG
>CAZDKR010000055.1:0-4956 GCA_964506375.1 uncultured Gammaproteobacteria bacterium | reverse complement strand
GTTGTTGGAGATTGGAAATTGGTGAATTTAATTTTATTTATATACTTATATCATCTCCAATCTCCAATTTCCAATTTCTAATTTCCAATTTCTATTACCAATTTCTAATCTCTAATTTCCAATTTCTAATTTCCAATTCCTAAGCTATTTACTCCAAATCCCTTGACTCCACTGCAGTTGTGGAAGCACTCGGGATAAACCCTAATAAATATGAACCATATCCACACCATCAAACACAATAACTTTACCTGGTATATTATTGATAAACCAACCAAAAAACAGGTTGGCTGGATTGACAAAAACTTCAAATTTGAAAAAGAGGACTTGACAGACTGCCTGCCGCCTTTACAAAGACCAAAGCTGGTTGACCGCCAAAGTTACCTTTTTATGATCCTGCTTTTCCCTTATTATGATAGAAAAAGCCAAAAGATTGAGGCCTCAGAAATTGATTTCTTTATTGATCAAAATAAATTAATTTTGGTCCACGACAACCAGCTGCCACCGATTGTCACTTTGCAAAAAGAATGTCAGGAGAATAATGCAGCCAGAGAACAATATTTAACTGACGGTTCAAGATTGCTGTATGAAATTTTAAACCGCCTGCTCCACTACTGTTTTCCTATGTTAAATCACATTAGCCAAGATATTGACAATGCAGAAACCAACATCCTTAATGTTTATGAAAGAAAAAAGTCAGTAATCACGGAAATTCTGCGCATAAAAAGAAACATTGTTAATTTTAGGAAAATAATGCAAGCCCACAAAAGCGTCATTAGCAAGCTAATCAAATGCTCAGAAAAATTCTATTCGCCAACTTATCTTCATTATTACTTTAATAATTTGGTTAACCACACAAAAGACATTTGGGACTTTTTAGAAAATTATAAAGACACAATTGACGCCCTGCACGAAACGCACGAATCACTCCTTTCCCACCGCTTAAACCAAATCATCAAGACTCTGACCATATTTTCAGTCATTGTCTTCCCTCTGACGCTTTTTGCCGCAATCTTTGGTATGAATACTATGAACTCAATGCCTTTTGTTGATTCGCCTTATGACTTTTGGATTGTGGTCATTATTATGTTGCTAAGCGCGATACTTATGCTGGGATATTTCAAAAACAAAAAGTGGTTATAAAATGCCTCTGAATTGCAAACTTGACAGGACTTGACCTTATGATTTAATCTGCTAAACTTTATCAATAAGCTTACAACATACAACAAAAACGGAGGGAAAATGAACAATAAAAACAACGCGAAAAATAATATGCTAACTGTGGCAAATCTTTTTACAGTTAGCAGGGTGCCGCTAGCCCTATTTGTTATGGGCTACCTCCTAAGTTTGGATTTCAAAATCGCTTTCATTCTCTACTTGTCAGCCGGCGCAACTGATATACTTGACGGATTTTTTGCCCGTTTGTTTAATCAGTTAACAGAACTGGGGGCGCTTTTGGATAGAATCGCGGACAAAATCCTTGATTATTGCACCTGGCCATTAATTTTTGTCACCCACCAAAAACTTTTTATTCTTTTGTGGCTCATTATGGCCCTGACTGAGACAGCGCAGATTGCCCTTATATCTAAAATTAAAAAAGAAAACATTCAAAATGTCTCTTGCAGCCGCTTGCCAGGAAAAATAAAAATGACCTTGCGATCAACAGCTATAATTTTGCTCCTGGCAAATCTCTCAGGCACTTATCTCGCGTCACCTCCAACAGAATTCTTTCTGCCTTTTCTTTCAAGTGCTGTAAATAGTCTGATTAAAACAAATATTTGGTTTTATTTATATGGAGCCTCCATACTTTTCGGAGTTATAAGTTTTATTGACCATTACAAGTTATACAAAGCAACCCTGCAAATCAAATAATTGCAGGGTTTTATTTTTCTCCAAAACCTGATAGAATAAAAAGGCAAAGGGATTCTCTGGCAAATAATAAAATTTCACTTTTGACTTACTTTTCTTTTTTTGTCATCCGAATTTGATTCAGGATCCCGCCTGCTACCACAGGATGCCGATCCTGCGGTCACGGGACGGCATAGCAAAAAGGATATACAGGATGCCGAAATGGGTAATGTTATCCCGAATTCATTTCGGAATCGGCATGACAAAGAAAACGTAAAAAGTCATCCTGAATTCATTTCAAGGTCCTGTTGTATTCCCGCGGGATGCCGGATCAAATTCGTCATGACAAAAAGAAAATGTTAATATGTTAAAATGTTAAAATGAAACTCTACAACACCCTGACTAAATCCAAACAAGAATTTAAGCCGCTTAAAGACAAGAAGGTTGGTCTTTATACTTGCGGACCAACAGTTTATAATTTCGCGCATTTGGGCAACTTGCGCGCCTATGTTTTTGAAGATGTTTTAAAAAGAACACTTATTTATCTTGGCTACAAAGTCAAGCATATTATGAACATTACTGACGTCGGCCACCTTACTTCTGACTCAGATTCAGGCGAAGATAAATTAGAAAAGGGCGCTCAGCGAGAAAAGAAGTCGCCTTTAGAAATCGCTAAATTCTATACTCAAAAATTTAAACAAGATATTGCCAAATTAAACATCATTCCTCCTGACAAGTACTGTCCGGCTACAGAGCATATTGATGACATGATTAAAATGATTAAAAAAATTGAAGAAAACGGCTTTACTTATGAAACAAAACAGGCGCTTTACTTTGATGTCACAAAGTACAAAGATTATACCCGGCTTTCGGGCCAAAAATTAGAACAAAAAATGACTGGGGCGCGAAAGGAGATAAAAACAGATCCGGATAAAAAACATCCGGCAGACTTTGCTCTCTGGTTCAAAAGGGTCGGGCATTTCAAAAACCACATTCTGCACTGGGATTCGCCCTGGGGCGACGGGTTTCCTGGCTGGCATATTGAATGTTCTGCTATGTCAACCAAGTACTTGGGAAATGAATTTGACATCCACTGCGGCGGCGTTGACCATATTCCAGTCCATCATACTAATGAACGTGCCCAAAATTTTGCGGCCACTGGCAAAGAGACAGTTAAATTTTGGCTTCATAATGAATTTTTAAATATGGGCTCTGAAAAAATGGCTAAATCAGGAGAAAACTTTTTAACTTTGCAAACAATTATTGACAAAGGGTTTAACCCGCTGGCTTACCGCTACTTTTTATTAGGCGCTCATTATAGGCAGCCAATAAAATTTTCCTGGCAGGCACTGGAGGCTGCACAAAATGCCTTGAATAAGCTTTACGACTTTTTCTCTTGCCATCCTGAGGGTTCCGAGGTTATGCCAGAAGATAAGGGCTCCAAAACCCATGAAAAAAATAAAAAACTGAACGCAAAGCAACAGAATCCTTCATCCCCGCTTTTAAAAGTGGGCGCGAAGGATGACTTTCGCAAAAAATTCATCAAATATATCTCTGATAACTTAAATACGCCAAAAGCATTAGCTCTAATCTGGAAAATTATAAAATCCAACTTAGATTATAAAGATAAAAAAGAATTGCTATTAGATTTTGACCAAGTCTTAGGATTAGGTTTAAGCAAAATTAAACCAGTCAAATTAAAAATCCCTGAACAGGTTAAAGAACTAGTTAAAAAAAGGGAAGAAGCCAGAAAGAAAAAAAATTGGCAATTAGCTGATCAGCTTCGCGAAAAAATTAATAAAAAAGGATTCTTAATAGAAGATACGGCAAGCGGCCCAGTTATTAAAAAGCTGTAAAAATTGACATGACAAAAAGAAGGCCGTCATCCCGAACCTGGTTCAGGATCCCGTTGAAGTAGGATATTCTAATTTTGCGAGACCCTGAAACAAATTCAGGATGACAAAGTATATAACAGGATACCGAAACTTCAAACCCCGGGGGTTTAAGATCGGGATCAGGATGATACGACTATAATGACAAAAAACATTTGGCAAACTGCTGAAAAACCTATTTTAGCATTAGCTCCAATGGCCGGGTACACAAACTCGGCTTTTAGAATTTTGTGTTTAGAAAACAAAGCAGACATTGTCTATACTGAAATGACTTCAGTTGAAGCGTTGTGGAGGAAAAATAAAAAAACTTTTAAAATGCTGCAGTTCTTACCAGGAGAAAAAAATGTTATTTTACAACTCTTCGGAGCCAGGCCGGAGTCATTCAAAAAAGCGGTTAATTTTCTAAATAAAAAAATTGCCCGTGACCTGTTGCCAGTTGCGGGTTATGATATTAATCTTGGTTGCCCAGCAAAAAAAATCTGCAAGACCGGGGCTGGCGCCGCCCTTATGGATAATAAAAAACTGGCACGAGAAATTATTCAAGCTGTTTTGGAAAACGCAAAACTTCCTGTTTCTATTAAAATCCGTTCCCAGGTTAAAAAAGTCTCAGCAGTTGAGTTTATTAAATTCATTAAAGACTTGCCAATCTCTGCCGTAATGATTCATGGCCGGTCTTTAGAACAAGGCTTTTCAGGACCAATTAATTTTAAAATTATAAAAGAGGTTAAAAAAATTTTAACTCAGACACCTGTCTTAGCCAATGGAGGCATTTATACCCCGCAAGACGCGAAGGACATTTTAGATAAAACTAATTCAGATGGAATTGGCATTGCCAGAGGTGCCTTGGGCAACCCCTGGATTTTTCAACAAATAAAAAATTATTTAAAAAGACAAGCCTATCAGGAACCAAGCTGGGAAGAAATAAAAAAGGCTATGAGAAAACATGCCCGGTTATTTTTAAATTATTCTGACAATTTAATCCCTTTAAGAAAAAGTTTAATTTGGTATGTTAAAGGAATGCCTAACGCTTCTCAAATAAAGCAAAAGTTAATTAAAATTAAAAGCTTGGAAGAATTAAAAAAACTCTAACTGCCTTTGGACTTATTATAATTTTTAATTTTTAAATTTTTAATTTTTAAATAATTTTTAAATTTTATAATTTTATAATTTTTAATTATCCTTAATTCTTAAACAACATTTTTCGCCTTTTTGCTTTCTT
>CAZDKR010000054.1:0-5187 GCA_964506375.1 uncultured Gammaproteobacteria bacterium | reverse complement strand
TTTTAAAATTTTTAGAAATTGACTTTTATGATTGGGTGAAAGAAAATTTAAGGCAATTTTACAGAAGCAAAATTTCATGAGACAAACCTATTCAGAAAAAATAGACTTGATAATGAAATCTAGAGAAGCGGCTTTATCTGCTGTCCAAATTTATAATAATCCACTAACATCTTTCAAATCAGAGTCCTTTATTATTCTTTTATAATTGCTTGGACATATCTTTTGCACGCCTATTATAGAAGTAAAAAGGTAGATTATAGATATTACACTATCCCGAATAAACGGAAAAAATTTATCAGAAATTCCGATGGAAGTATTAGGTATTGGGATTTGATGAAATGTATTTCTGTAAAGGATTGTCCATTAGACAAACACACTATTAATAATTTGAAATTTTTAATAGGTTTGAGAAACCAAATTGAACATAAAAAGGCGCTAGGGTTAGATTCCTATTTATCTGGAAGATATCAAGCCTGTGCCTTAAATTATAATTTTTATCTTAAAAAATTGCACGGAGAGAAATATTCACTCGATAATCATCTTGCATTGAGTTTACAATTTGCAGAACTAGATTATACACAAGCCCAAACTATTAAAGATAAAGAAAAATTAATACCTAAAAACATACAAAATTATATAGCTACTTTTGACAATTCTTTGTCTAATGAAGAAATACAAAATGACAGATTTTCTTATAGGCTTTTGTTTGTGAAAGTGAACGCTAAAAGAAAAGGGCAAGCCGATCGTGTAATTGAATTCATAGATCCAAAATCTCCATTAGCTAAAAATATTACTAAAGAGTATTGGGTTAAGGAAGATAGAGAAAAACCAAAATTTAGAGCAACAGATGTTGTAAATAAGGTTAGAAGGGCTGGTTTTAATAAATTCGGCATGTATCAACATACCCAGTTTTGGAAAAAATACGACGGCAAAAATCCATCAAAAGGATTCGGTACTCTTGTTGCTGATTATTGGTACTGGTATGAAAATTGGATTGATTTCATTATAGAAAATTTAAGAAGTACTAAGTAAAATTTACTGCAACGTTATACAAAAGAGGGTGATTTGGTAGTGGATCCGATGTGTGGTAGTGGAACAACGATTGATGTGGCAAAAGAATTAAACAGAAAAGTTATCGGTTATGATCTTAATGTTGTAAGACCAGATGTAATTAAAAATGATTCTAGGAAAATACCTCTTGAAGATAATTCTGTTGATTTTGTTTTTATTGATTCGCCTTATTCTGATAACATAAAATATTCTGATGATCCAAGATGTATTGGAAAAATATCCTGCGAGAAGACAGAATTTTACGATGAATTAGAAAAAGTTGCTTCTGAAATAGCAAGAATTTTAAAACCAGGCAAAGCAATGGGTTGGGTTATCGCGGACCAATGGATAAAAAAGAAATTTACACCCGTAGGATTCTTGTTGTGGCAGAGATTAGAAAAATATTTTGAACCAATTGATATTATTTGTATCACAAGACATAATCAGACATCAAACACTAGCGTTTGGCATAACAGAGCGAGACGGTTTAATTTTTATTTGAGAGGATTTAAGTATTTGTTTATAATGAAGAAACCTATTAAATCCTAATCTCGCCCCGTCACCCTTTTTGATTTTGTAGCCCTGCCAAAAAATTGGATGAAGTCCAAGCAGGCAGGTAAAAAGGAAGGGGGTCTGGGGGCCTGCTTAGCGAGATTACCTGTCTGCTGTCCCACGAAGCGGGACTGCGGGCGGGCTGGCATCAGGAATCGGCTCTAGGATTTTATTGATAAAAAGTTCTAACTTTCTCTAAAATGGTCCACCAAAGTTCATTAGTTGCCTTGTGGCGGCAATTAGTCAGTGCTGGTTTTGCTGGCAGAAGGTTTTAAATTTTTCAGTAAACACCGCTAGTTTATTTTCCTATATATACTCATCACACAACAAGAAGATTCTAACTGAAAATCCCACATCTATGGTAAGTGGGATTTTTAATATAATAAGAATTCTGTTTTATCCGTTATAATTCTAGGACTTTCATGTTTGATTAACATTTGTTATCCTGTCCCGAGCATTCAAGATTAGGACCCCTTGAATTAGATTAATTTTAGGTATGATTACAGCACCCTAAAATAAATTCGGGACGAAAGTCTTAAATTCATAAAATCCGCTAGTCTTGGCTTGCGGATAAAACAGATTACAATGGATTTGCAGATAATAACAGTTTTGTGATTTAAGGTTAAAAAATATAAGCTACTTTTTCAATTTATTTACCTTTTTCATCAGCCTTGACTTTTTGCGCGCCGCAGTATTTTTCTTAATTACTTTTTTTTGAGCTGCTTTATCCAGCGCCTTGATCAGCTTTTTAGAAAATTCTTCAGTTTTGGCTTTATCACTTTGATTTAAAGCCTTTTTAAGTTGACGAAAAAGATAGTCAAGATCCTTTTTAACCTTGAAATTTCTTTTTGTTCTTTTTTTGGTTTGTCTGAGCGCTTTTTTAGCGGATTTGGTTTGAGGCATAAGCAAGAAGTTAAGAAGTAGAAAATTAGGAGATAAACAAAATCGGAATTTTAACTTAAAGTTAAAAATTTGATAATTTTTAGTTTCTCAGTTTCTTTTATCTTAATATCTTTATTTAATTTTGTCAATTATTTCATCAATCCATTGGTTTTTCTGTTATTTACTTTTTCGTCACTTACAATTCTTCCATCCTTTAATTTTATAATTCTTTCTGCATATTGGGCTGTATATTGTTCATGAGTGACCAGGATGATGGTTTTGCCCTGTTTGTGGAGATTTAATAAAATCTGCATTATTTGTTCACCTGACTTAGAGTCAAGATTGCCTGTTGGCTCATCGGCAAAAATAATTTCTGGCTCATTAACCAGCGCTCTGGCAATAGCTACCCGTTGTTGTTCGCCACCAGAAAGTTGATTTGATAAATTATTAATCCTGTGCGACAAGCCAACTGCTTCAATTGCTTTTTTAGCCAATTTTTCTTTTTCTTTGTGATGGCTGACTTTTTTTGAGTAGACAAGTGGTAGTTCAACATTTTCTAACACAGATGTTCGGGCCAGTAGATTAAATTGTTGAAAAATAAACCCAATTTTTTGATTGCGCAACAAAGCCAGTTTGTCGTCATCAAATTTTGAAGTATCCTCGCCTTTAAAATAGTAACGTCCTGATGTGGGTCTGTCTAGGAGGCCTAAAATGTGCATCAATGTTGACTTGCCACTGCCCGACGGCCCTATAATAGCCGTAAATTCGCCTTGGGCAACATTAAAAGAAAGATCATGTAGAATTTTTGTTACCACATGATCTGAGCGATATTCTTTGGATAGGTTTTTGACTTGGATTAACATAAAGTCGCCTAAGAAGAAATCCTGAGAACTTAGAATTTGCTCAGAACAAGTCAGGTAAAAGGTGTTTATTCCTTTATAAGCGTTACCACCTCTTCCCCTTCTTTTAATCCAGAAGTAACCTCAACCCCCTGGTTGCCTTGCAAGCCAGTGGTTATTATTCTTTGGGTTAAAGTTCCGTTTTCCAAAACTTCCACGTATTTTTTGTCGCCTTTTGATTTAATTGCTCGTAAAGGTATAATCAAAACCCCGTCTTTTTTATTAGTATAAATAGTCAGATTGGCAGTCATGCCAGGCTTGATCTGTGTTTGCGGTTCATTGATTTGAATTTTGGTTTTGTAATATACCACGCCCTCAACTACTGTTTCTGCTGGATCAATAAAGGTGACAGTGCCGGCAAACTTTTTGTCATCACCAAAGGCGTCCAAGGTAATTTCAACTTTTTGGCCTGTTTTAACTTTTGCAATGTCTGATTCTGGGATATTAACTTCAATTTGTAGATTGGATTCGCCAATCATTTCTAAAACCGGGGTGTTAAGAGTTGTCTGCTCTCCTTTTTCATAATTCTTTTTTGTAATAACACCCTTGATTGGGGCAGTGATTATAGTGTCGGCTAAATTGGCATAAGCCAAATTCAGGGATGCTTGGGCCTGATTAATTTTTGCTTGAGCCGCGTCAATTTCAAATTGACGCGGAGGAGTCTTTTTTAGGGCTAATTCTGATTCTGCTATCTGAAGCGCTTTTTCTGCTTGTTTAATCGCATCTTCAGCAGCTGCCACTTGATCTTTGTAGTAACTAATTTTATTAGTCCAATTTGATTTGGCGGTTTGGATATTGGTTTGAGCAGTATTGATTTTTGTTTGTTGCGTTTTAATGTTTGATTTTAAGGCATCAAGTTCTGCTTCAGATAATTGACTAGAAGTGATGGTGGCGGCTAAGACATCCAAAGTGTTGGACAGGGTTGTGGCTACAAGGCTTAGAGTTTCTTTTAAATTATCCAAAGCGGCCAGTACTTCGCTGTCTAATGAGCGGCTGTTGATTAGATTGATTTTTTCCTTGCTTTGATTAACAGCGTCATTGGCAATAATTTGGTTGTTTTTAGCTTCAACTAAAGCGCCTGAATTTTTTATGGACAAGGTATCTTTGGCGTCCTGATCATTTAAAGTGTTGTCAATTTCATCCATGGCGCCTTGGGCTATAATGATTTCATTTTTTAAAGTAGTAATGGCCGCCTCTTTTAGATTCAAAAGTTCGGTATCCCGCAGTGATTTTAGGCGGGTCAGATTATTTTTAGCAGCTGTCAAATCCTGTTTTTTTTGACTTACCGTATTTTCAGCAATTTTAATTTCTTCAGCTGAGGCGCCGGCCAAGAGTTTTTGATAGTCAGCTTGGGCTTGAGCCAGTTTAGCCCGAGCGTCATCGATTCGGCTTTGCAGGGCTTTGGACTCTAAGGTTGCTAAAGTTTGCCCAGCTGTTACTTTGTCCCCAACTTTAACAAGTATGCTGGCGATGCGGCCGGTAGTTTTAAAGTTTAAATTGATTGATTCGGCTGACTCAACTTTGCCCGTGGCGTCAATAGACTGGGTTAAAGTCCCTTTGGTAACTTTAAAAGTTGTATATTCAGGACTTTTTTTTGAAGTTTGAAAATGCCAAAAAATAGCGCCAATAGCGGTAATAATGATAATAATAATGATAATGGTTTTAAATTTCATATAATTTTGTTTTTAAATAAAATAGACAGGAAGGGGTCTTGTAATTCAAGGATGTTTTTATATAAAATAAATTTATATAAAAGATAAAATAAGATAGATTTTTTATGACTCTGGATTTTATGTTATAATAT
>CAZDKR010000053.1:3244-5234 GCA_964506375.1 uncultured Gammaproteobacteria bacterium | reverse complement strand
ACCACAAACTCCCCTTTAGGATTTCCGTTTGGGAAATCCTTTTTTATTTGCTCTAAAACCTCTGCCGCGCTTCCCCGATAAACTGTTTCAAACTTTTTTGTCAATTCCCGACAGACAACTAACCTTTTCTCATTCCGAACTTGTTTCGGAATCCCGTGGGATCCTGAACCAAGTTCAGGATGGCAGTTGCCTAATTCTTTTAATGCGCTTAACGTCTTTAATATTCTATGAGATGACTCATAAAAAACAACCGTTCTTTTGCTTTCCAACACTTCGCGCAAAAAT
The DNA here is from genome assembly GCA_964506375.1 of uncultured Gammaproteobacteria bacterium. Lineage (GTDB taxonomy): Bacteria > Patescibacteriota > Patescibacteriia > UBA2196 > UBA2196 > CAZDKR01. The sequence continues at coordinate 4,949 of CAZDKR010000053.1, read as the reverse complement.
TTCTGCCTGCCTTTTTTATGAGGGACAAAACCTAAAAATAAAAACCTGTCAGTTGGCAGCCCAGAAACAGACAAAGCAGCAGTCAACGCGCTGGGGCCGGGAATTGGAACAATGTTAACCAGTGAATAAGTTGATCGGTCAACCTTTTTCTCTCCCTGGTTCATTGATTGATTAACTGGTTCATTGATTAGCTGATTAATTAATTTATTCCCCGGATCAGAAATGCCCGGCGTTCCAGCATCTGTTACCAGAGCCAGGCTGTAATCTCTGATTAACCTGATCAGCTGATTAACTTTTCTTTGGCTAGAATGTTGATGGTAAGAGATTAACTTTTTATTTTTTATATTATAATGATCCAACAATTTTCTTGTTACCCGAGTGTCTTCGCATAAAACATAATCAACCTCTTTTAAAATACGCAAAGCGCGGAGAGTGATATCTTCTAAATTTCCAATTGGGGTGGCAATGATGTATAGCATTGTTAAATCACAAAAACCAAATCGCAAAAATTAAATAAATTCTAAATTATAAATCATAAATTTAAAATTTCATTATTTGGCTTTTAGAATTTATTATGCTTTGTCCAGGATTCCCAGGATTGTTACTTGTTCTTTATTTATAATTTTACCCTTCTTCTAATTTTGCCTGGTGTGGAAAAAAGTCGGAAAGGAATACCCCTATGGCTGCGGCAACTGGCACTGCTATTAAAGCGCCGACCACGCCGGCCAACTTAGCTCCAGCTAAAACAGCCAAGATGGTAATAATTGGATTTAATCCAACCGCCTTCTGCATTACTTTAGGCACAATAATATGATTTTCAATTTGCTGAATAACAAAATATAAAATAATAATCAAAATAACTTTTAAAAACGAATCAGAAAAACCAACTAATATGGCCGGCACTGCGGAAATAACAGGTCCTACAAAGGGGACGATTTCCAAAACTCCAGCAATCAAAGCTAAAAGCAAAGCGTACTTAACACCCAAAATCACCAAGCCAATGTAAGTCATAATTCCAATAATTAGACACAATGCTAACTGCCCTCTAAGCCAAAGGCCTATCTTCTCTTGCATGCGATTAATCAGTCCAGTTACATATTCCCGGTACTTAGGCAAAGTCAAAAGGTGAATAAACTTCTTCAACATAGCTTCTTCCACAGTTAAATAAAAAACAATTACTAAAACGGCAATAAAAGAAACTAATCCTCCAAAAATGCCAGTAATGGTTGAAAAGACGCTTTTAGTTGTCTGACCCAAAGTAACACTCAAGGTCTGCAATGCTTGGGGCAAGGTCGGTTGCCGTATTCCATTATCAGTTACTTGTGTTACGCCAATCGCTAAGCGCTGGTAATATAGAGGTAAATTTTTAGACAATTGTCCAATCTGCTCTGATATTGGCGGCACCATCAAAACAATCAATAAACTTAAAACACTAATCATAATAATATAGATTAACAAAATAGATATTGCGCGAGGAATTTTATATCTCTGCATCCAGTCAACCCAGGGGTCAAAGGCTGCCGCCAAAACAATGGCCACGAATAAAAGCGCAATAACTTCCCTAATCAAATAAAGAAAGAATAAAGCCAAGAGAACAATTATGACCCTGATGATTGAAGAATAGGATAAAACCAAATTTTGTTTTTCAGCCATAGATTTTAGTAACCAGTAACTGGTAATCAGCAACAAGAAAAATCAAAATTTT
>CAZDKR010000053.1:0-3144 GCA_964506375.1 uncultured Gammaproteobacteria bacterium | reverse complement strand
AAAATTTTATTATTACAAGTTACAAGGTTACAATTTTATATTTTCAAAATATTTAAAAATTTTTTATGATCCCTAAATGGTCCAATCAGCGCCAGGTTTATTTTCTTAGTTTGGAATATTTTCTTGGCTACTTGATTAACATCTTTTTTAGTCACCTTCATAATCTCCTGAATTTTTTGTTCCGGTGTCTTTATTTTACCAATTAACAGCCCTTGTCGGCCATACCATTCAGCCACTGATGAGGAATCTTCTAATTCTAAAACAAGCTTGCCTTTAATATATTCTTGGGCTTTCTTTAATTCCTCACTGGTGATACCTTTGGTTTTTATTTTTTTCAATTCATTCAAAATCAGCTCTATGGCCAAAAAAATCCTTTCCTTGTCAAGGCCGGCTGTAATAATTAAAACCCCGGTATCCTGGTAACTATGAAGACCTGATCTAATATAATAACACAGGCCCTGCCTTTCTCTAATGTTAATAAATAACCTAGAACTCATTGAGCCGCCCAAAATAACTGATAAAAGCTGAGCTGGTGACAAGTCTTTATCAACATAACTCGGCCCCAAGAAACCAAAATCTAAATGAACCTGCTCTGTTTTCTTGTATTTTAAATTAATGCGAGGTCTGACCTGAGATTGTTTAAATTTTTCAAAATTTATTTTTCTTTGATAAGAAGGGTGCGAGAACGCCGCATTTCTTATAAAATATTTCTCAATTAACTTCCTTGTCTTTTCTTCATTAATATTACCTGCCACACTAATCAACATATTGGCTGGAAAATAATGTTTATTTTTAAAATTTATTATCTTATCTCTGTTAATTGATTTTACTGACTCCTTAGAGCCAATTACGTCTTGACTTAACTTGTTGCCTTTAAAAACAATTTCTTGCAACAAAACATCAGAATATCTTTTTGGGTCGTCCTCATACATATTTATCTCTTCTATAATAGTGCCTTTTTCACGGTTTAATTCCTTTTCGTCAAATTTAGAATTTAAAACCATGTCTGACAAAATATCAATGGCCAGTTCCAGATGTTCTGAATTAATTTTAATCCAATATCCAGTATGATCTTCAGAAGTATAGGCATTATATTCAGCGCCCACTTTATCCAATTCTTGAGATAAAACCAAAGTGCTCGGCCTTTTTTCTGTTCCCTTAAACATCATATGTTCTAAAAAATGGGAAATGCCGGCAATGTTTTTATTTTCATATCTTGAACCCACGCCAACTAAAATCAGAATGGTTGCTGCTTTAGTTTCGCGCTGAGGGGCAAGTAATACTTTTAATCCATCCTTCAGGGTATATTTTTTATACATAAAATACGGAAACGCCAGGACATCAAAACAAAATGTCCGCTTAAATTTAAATTGATAATTTATCTACGAAATATTTAGAAATTTCATCTATACTAACCCGCTCTTGCTCCATTGTGTCCCTGTCCCTTACAGTCACTTTTTTATCTTCTAATGATTCAAAATCAACTGTTACGCAATAAGGTGTGCCAATTTCATCTTGACGGCGGTAACGTTTGCCAATCGAGCCAGTTTCATCATATTGAACAACATAATCTTTTCTTAAACACATTTCAATCTGATGGGCTAATTTGATCAAGGGCTCTTTTTTAAGCAAGGGCAAAACGGCAATTTTAATTGGCGCCAACTCATAAGGCAACTTTAATACCACCTCTACATCCTTAACCGCCTCTGTGGTCGTTGTCCTACCACCTTCAACTTCACTATAGGCCTCAATAAGAGCGACTAATACTGAACGGTCAACGCCAAGAGAAGGCTCAATAACATGAGGGATATATTTTTCACCAGTTAAAGGGTCAGTGTAGTTTAAATCCTCGCCGCTTAACTTTTGTTGCTGGCTTAAATCATAATCAGTCCGATAAGCCAAGCCGTAAAGCTCTTTTTGGCCAAACGGGTACTTAAATTCAAAATCCACAGTTCGCTTAGAATAATGCGCCAGTTCGTCTTTCTCGATTTCGTGCAAAACTAAATTTTTATCTTTAATGCCCAAAAACCTGCACCACTCTTTCATAACATTAAGCCACTCGTCAAAATATTTCTGCCAATCTTTAGGATGAACAAAATACTCAATTTCCATTTGTTCAAATTCACGGGTTCGGAAAACATAATTCTCGGTTGTAATTTCATTACGAAACGCCTTGCCAATTTGAGCAATGCCAAAAGGCACCCGCATGCGCATACTATCTATAATATTTTTAAAATTGACAAAAATACCACCGGCAGTTTCTGGTCTAAGATATGCTACGGACGCCTCACTTTCTACCGGCCCTATAAAAGTTTTAAACATTAAATTAAACTGGCGCACATCAGTCAGCTCGCCTCCACATTCAGGGCAAACAAAATTCTTACCACCTTTAAGCGGGGCTAAAGAGTTTTCATCTCCTTTAGGCGAAGTTTGTTTATCTTCTGGCTTTATCTTGTTTTCCTGACTTTCCTTTAAAATTTGGTCAGCGCGAAATCTTTTCTTGCACTTTTTGCAGTCAACCAAAGGGTCGGTAAAATTTTTTAAGTGGCCTGACGCTTGCCAAACTTTAGGATGCATAATAATGGCGGCATCAATTCCAACCATATCCGGTCTCTGAGTAACAAACCTTTTCCACCAAGCCCTTTTTATATTATTTTTCAGCTCCACCCCGAGTGGGCCATAATCATATGCACTGCCAAAACCGCCATAAATTTCTGATGAGGGAAAGATAAATCCACGGCGTTTGCAAAGAGAAATGATTTTTTCCATTTTATTATCTTGCATATCCTTGCCACAGCTTATCCCAAATGACCTTTTACATATTTTATCAAACAAAGTATAAGAAGAGAAATCAAATGGTCTTATTAAGGCAAAGCATGCGCATTTTGCAAAATTCCTGGCTAGATAAAATTAAAACAACACAATCCGTTGTTTTAATTTTACATTATTTATCTTTTTTTAGCAAATTTTAACACAACAGTCTAATTTTCTTGCAACAAAAGTGGGTTGTTAGAAATTATATATAAAAAAATTTTATAAAAAAATTTTGTCGTCTAAATATGGCCGATCGGCGATTTTTAGACGACAAATTTTTAGATAATTTTTAATTTTGTAATTTTATAATTTTTAAATAATTTTTAATTT
>CAZDKR010000052.1:0-5245 GCA_964506375.1 uncultured Gammaproteobacteria bacterium | reverse complement strand
TAAACCAAATCCTAACTGACAAAAATCAGCCGCTTTTTAACCGAGCTATCAGTGGCGAGTATCCCTCTGGCTCAACTATCAAGCCCGTTATTGCCGCAGCCGGTCTGGAAGAAGGGTTAATAAACGAAAGGACAAGAATTCTGAGCACTGGCGGCATCAGGATTAATAAATGGTTTTTTCCTGACTGGAAACCTGGTGGCCATGGGCCAACTAATGTTACCAAGGCGCTTGCAGAATCTGTTAACACCTTTTTTTATTATCTCGGCGGGGGTTATCAGGATTTTAAAGGGCTTGGCTTAAAAAAAATCACTAAGTATGCCAAAAAATTTGGCTTTGGACATACCTTAGGCATTGACCTGCCAGAGGAAGCGCCGGGCTTTTTACCTACCAAATCATGGAAAGAAAAAACAAAAAACGAAAAGTGGTATATTGGTGATACCTACCATCTATCAATTGGGCAAGGCGATATTCTAGTCACCCCATTACAAATTACAAACTTAATGGCCTGTATTGCTAATGGCGGAAAAGTTTTAAAACCCCATTTAGTTAAAGAGATTGTGGATGTTAATAAAAAAACTAAAACAGTTATAGAACCTGAAATTATAAGACAAAATTTTATTAAAGAGGAGAATATTAAAATTGTTAAAAAAGGACTTCGTCAGGCAGTCCTCTATGGTTCAGCCAGAAGCCTGAATGAATTGCCATTTTCTTCAGCCGGCAAAACTGGGACAGCCCAAGTTGGCAGCAAGCAAGAACCCCATGCCTGGTTTACAGTTTTCGCACCATACGAAAACCCTGAAATTGTCTTAACTGTTTTAATTGAAAATGGGGGAGAGGGAAGCTCAACAGCTCTACCAGTGGCAAAGGAGGTGCTAAGGTGGTATTTTAGCGAACATCATTAAAACATCAAAATAACTGGGTTTTTCTAGACTTCAGTCGCTTCAAATTACTTCATTTTTTAACAAGGAAGGAATCCCTCTTGACATAATTTCGCCAACCTTGTATCTTATAAACTATGTTAAACTAACCAATCTAAAACATATGACCAACGACGAAACATACATCACTCAAGAAGGATTAGAAAAACTTAAAAAAGAGCTCTATGAGTTAAAAAATATTAAAAGAAAAGAAATTGCCTGGCGCATTGAGCAAGCCAGGGAATTTGGCGATTTGTCAGAAAACGCAGAATACACAGAAGCAAAAAACGAACAAGCCTTTATTGAAGGCAGGATTGCGGAGTTAAATAGCATTATTAAGCATGCCACCGTTATTAAAGAAACCAAATCAAACGGTGTGGTTGAGGTTGGTTCAAAAATAAAAATCAGAGATGGCAAAGTAGTAAAGGAATACAAAATTGTCGGCTCTGAAGAAGCTGATCCGGCCCAGGGCTTTATTTCCAATGAATCACCCTTGGGCAAAGCGTTTTTAGGCAAAAAAGCAGGAGAAGTAGTTGAAATAAAAGTGCCTAAAGGAATTATTAGATATGAAATAATTGAAATACTTTAACTGCATTGGGATGGCGGCAAACCGCGCGCCGCGTGTTTACGCACAAGGCATCGGTAAGAAACAAATCCCAAATCCCAATTATGCCATTTTATGGACAAACCAAAAGTTTCCATAATCAAAGGCAACAATCGTTACCAAAACATAATCCAATCCCTAAATGCTTTAAAGGATGAAATTAGTCAAGCAATTTCAGGCAAACAAAAAATTTTAATTAAACCCAATTTTTTATATGCTAACAAACCAATAGCATCAACCAATGTTCAGGCAGTCAAGGCCACTTTGGATTTTCTCTCCCAATTTTCTAATCAAGAAATTATAATTGCCGAAGCCCCGTTTTCCGGCACTCTTGAACAAGCGGTAAAAAATTATCATTACAGTGAAATATTAAAAAACTATAACATAAAATACTTGGATCTAAATCAAGAGCCAACCAAACAGGTTGAATTAAAAATCAACAACTCAGAAAAAATTAAACTGAATATTGCCCGACCAGTTTTAGAATCTGATTTCCGAATATCAGTTTGTCCAGCCAAAACCCATGACACAGTAATTGTTACTCTAGGAATTAAAAACTTGGCTGTCGGAAGTATTATAGCCAGTAGCGCCAAGCTTGGTAAAAATTGCCGAAGTGAAATTCATGGAGACCATTTTAAAACTAATAAAATTTTATTTGAGCTAATAAAAATTATACCGCCTCATTTAGCCATAATTGACGCTTGGCAAGGCATGGAAGGTGACGGACCAGCAAACGGAACTCCTGTTGATATGAAATTGGCTTTGTCATCCCTTGACCCAGTAGCTGCTGACTCAGTAATGGCTTACTTAATGGGCTTCAACCCAAACGACATTGGTTATTTGTATTTAGCCAGCCAAGCCAATCTAGGGACAAACGACCCAAATGCAGTTGAACTTATTGGAAACGCTGACCTAAAACTGGCTAAAAAACCATTCAAACCCCATTCAACATACAAAAAACAGCTTGGATGGAAATTGGCCTTAAAAAAACTTGACACAATTTTATAAAGCAAAATTTATAAAGCAAAAATTTTATAAAACGCATAGAAAATATTTGTCGTCTAATTTGGTCCGATCGGCGATTTTTAGACGACAAAATCATTTGCAAAATTTCCATCCATAAAACACAAAACTCTTTAATATCAGGGCTTTTGTGTTTGGCTAATCCCGAATGCTCAGGATGGACAAACATGAAAATCATAAATATTAATAAATATTAATGTAAGTGGACAAAAAGAATAAAGATGATAAAATAAAAATGCGCAGGCGTGTCGCATTTCAAAATGCGCAGGCAGAACGAAATTTTGAACACCATAGATTAAAGCCCAAATATAGCAAAATATAGCAAAGTTTAAAAATTTAATTATTAATATTATTAAATTATTAAAAAATATTATTAAATTATTAAAAGGGTTAACAAGCCCTAATTAAAAATATGACCCACATCCAAAGTTCAATTTTAGATTGGCTAGTCACTTCAGGATTAAAAATATTGCTTATTATCATCGTTAGTATAATTGTTTATTGGCTAGTTAAAGTAGCAGTCAAAAAAATCATTAAAATGGTTATTGCTCAAGGTTTTGGAATCTCTAATCATTTAAAAGAAAAACAAAAAAGAATTGAGACAATATCTGCAGTCGTAACTAAAACAGGAGCAATAATTATCATCTCAGCGGCCTCAATAATGATTTTATCAGAATTAAAGGTCAACATTACGCCTTTAATTACCGGCGCTGGCATTGTTGGTTTAGCCATAGGTTTTGGTTCCCAGGCCCTGGTCAAAGATTCAGTAACAGGCCTCTTAATCCTTTTGGAAAACCAATATTTGGAAGGCGAGGAGATAAAAATAAATTCATACCAAGGAAAAGTTGAAGAAATAACTTTAAGGAAAACAACTCTAAGAGACAGTGATGGTAATTTGATTTTTATTCCCCATGGTCAAATAAAAACCGTGATAAATTTATCAAGAAAAGAAGAAGAGGATAAAATTAAAATTTGAAACCCCAACCTCTTATGTCCAAATATAGAATTTTAGAAATAATACCTGGCGCCAGTTTGTGGTTAACTTTTTTAATTGCCATCATTTTGTCATTTATCAAGCCCTTATGGGTAATTTATTTTATTATTGTTTATGATTTGTATTGGCTGATCCGGATTATGTATTTTGTGACTTATTTATTTATCTCTTGGAGAAAATACCATCAAATTAACAAAGTCAATTGGTTTGATAAAATTAAAAAAATTAGTTCTGGAGACTCAGGCTGGAAAAAATATTACCATTTAATTATCCTGCCTACTTACAAAGAAAGCATCAAAGTACTTAAAGACACGTTAGATGGTCTAGCTAACTCAGATTATGACACCCGTAAATTTATTGTAGTTATAAGCCGAGAGGAAAGAGGGGAGACCAAGCAGTTCTTAAAAGACGCCGAGATTCTGCACAAAGAATTTGATGATAAATTTTATAAACTTTTTACCTTTATCCATCCAGTGCCGCCGCCAAATGAACTGCCGGGCAAAGGTTCAAATGCCACTTGGGCAGTTAAAAAAGTCAAGAATGAATTAATTGATGCTGAAAATATCCCTTATGAAAATATCATTGTTTCCAACTTTGACTGCGATACTCACGTTTACCCTCAATATTTTTCTCGGCTGACATATTTATTTATGACGGCTGATAATCCGCACCGCCATTCTTACCAGCCTTTAGCACTTTATAACAACAACATTTGGGATGCTCCGTCTTTTGCTCGCGTAATCGCTAACTCAACCACCTTCTGGCTTATGGCAGAAAAAGCCAGGCCTGAACGACTCTTTACTTTTTCATCTCATTCTATGAGTTTCAAAACTTTGGTTGAGGTAGGCTATTGGGAAACAGACATTGTAACCGAGGATTCGCGCATCTTTCTGCAATGTTTTGATCATTTCAATGGCGATTATTCCACAGTGCCAATGTATGTCCCAGTCTCAATGGACACAGTAATGGGGAAAAACCTTTGGCAAACTATTAAAGCCCAGTATAAACAAATGAGACGCTGGGCTTGGTCAGTAGAACACTTCCCTTGGATGGTAACTCACTTTACTAAGAACAAAAAGATTCCTTGGAGTAAAAAAATTAGATATTTGTTTAACCAATCTGAAGGCCAATTTTCATGGGCAACTGGACCAATTTTTATTTTAATCTTAGGGCGCCTGCCATTAATGGTGGCTTCTTTCAGAGAAACAAAGGTAGCAATTGTGCAAAACACGCCTTTTGTTTTAGAAACACTAATGAGTTTGGCTATGATAGGTATTTTTGTTTCAGCTATTATTAATGTTTTCTTTTTGCCGGCTCGGCCGCCAAGATATAAAAAAGTTAAATGGGTTGTTATGGTGCTCCAATGGATCCTCCTGCCTGTTACATTAATTCTTTTTGGCTCATTTCCCGCGCTTGACGCTCAGACTCGTCTAATGCTCGGAGGTAAATTTAAGTTAGGCTTTGATGTAACGCAAAAACATCGCAAATAGCAATTAACAATTAACAAATAATAAAATTGTTGATAAGATGTATCTAGCTCTGCCGGGTCGTCTAGTGGTAGGACGCCAGGTTCTGGCCCTGGTAACCGGGGTTCGAATCCCTGCCCGGCAGCCAAATAAAATGCCTTTGGGAATTTGACGCGTTAATGATTTCTTTTGGGTTTTTTGCAAAATTTAAGAATTTTCTGTTATAATGTAAATAGGCTTT
>CAZDKR010000051.1:0-5345 GCA_964506375.1 uncultured Gammaproteobacteria bacterium | reverse complement strand
TGAGGGTTTTAAAAGCTTTAGCTTTTGGAAAGTTTAAAATAATAAATAAAAGCAATTTAAAACTGGGCAGAAGCTTTATAAAAGGAAATAAAAAAGCGCAACAAAATTATGTCAAAAGCAAAAAACAAAACAACGAATAATTTCTCTTCTACAGAGTCTTTTGTCGCTTCGGAGTCTGACAAGACTTCTCAGGATAGACTAAAGCAAAAGCAAGGTCCATTTATCCTGGTCATCCTTGATGGCTGGGGAATTAACAAACCTTATAAAGGCAATGCAGTTACATTGGCCAAGACGCCAGTCTACGATTCTTTGTGGCAAAACTATCCGCATACCCAGTTATGCGCTTCTGGCAAATGCGTTGGCTTACCACCTAAACAAGACGGCAATTCTGAAGCTGGACATTTGAATTTGGGCGCTGGTCGGATAGTGGAACAGGACACTGTTTTAATTTCCAAAGCCATAAGTTCTGGTGTTTTTTTTAAAAACCCAGCTTTTAAAAGAACAGTTGAGCATATTAAGGAACATCAAAGCAATATACATTTAATGGGCCTTTTGACTGGCTGGCAGTCTGCGCATTCAGACCCGGATCACTTATTTGCTCTTTTAACTTTTTATCGCCAATCAGGCGTTAAAAATGTTTATCTTCACCTTTTTACTGACGGCCGCGATTCATATAAGTACGGTGCTTTAAAATTTTTGAAAAAATTAAGAAGGCAAATGCGAAATGGCGAGAAAATTGCTACTGTTTCTGGGCGCCATTATGCCATGGATAGAAAAAAGAAATGGGACAGAACAGAAAAAGTTTATAATGCCTTGGTATTGGGCAAAGCCAAATATTGCGCACTGAGCGCTGAAGAAGCAATAGAGCAGGCTTATGATCGGGCGGAAACTGATGAGTTTATTACCCCAACTGTGATTATTGAACAGGGCAAACGCGGTAGCAAGGAGACCTGTATGGGCGGTCGGCCAGTGGCTAAAATAAGAAGCGGGGATGCAGTAGTCTTTTTCAATTTAAGATCTGACAGAGCCAGGCAACTGACCAAGGCTTTTGTGCAAAAAGACTTTAACCAAAAAAACCCTGGTTCATTTAAGCGGGAAAAGGTTCTAAAAAATTTGGTTTTTGTGGCTATGACTGATTTTGGGCCAGATCTTGACAATGTTTTATCTGCTTTTCCTTCCCAAGACGTTAAAGTAACATTGCCCATGGTTTTATCTGACTTAAAACAATTGTATATTGCAGAAACAGAAAAATACGCTCATGTGACCTATTTCTTTAACGGCGGTTATCCTAACCCGGTTGGCGGCGAAGACAGGGTTTTGGTTCCGTCTCCGGACATAACTTCCTATGATCTAAAGCCGGAGATGTCTGCTTATAAAATAACTGATGAGATTTTGAAAAGGTTAGCTTCTACACCCAGCCCTTGTCTGAGCAAGGGGAAGGGTTTAGGAAGCCCTTTGACTTCTCGAAGAGGAGGGTATGATTTTATAGTGGTCAATTTTGCTAACCCGGACATGGTGGGTCACACTGGGAATTTGGCAGCTGGTATCAAGGCCTGTGAAGCGGTTGACAAATGTTTAGGCAAAATCTATCAGGAAATAAAAAACAGAAGTGGCGTGATGGTTGTAACAGCGGATCATGGCAATGTTGAAGAAATGATTGATATGAAGAGTGGGGAAGTTGATACCCAGCATTCTTCATTTCCAGTGCCGTTTATAATTGCGGATTTTAGGGGCAGAGTTAAAAAATATAATTTGCGGAAAGATGGAGTTTTAGGCAGTGTAGCACCCACGGTCTTGGAGCTGATGGGGCGAGAAGTGCCGAAGGAGATGACAGGGAAATCTTTAATTGTAAAATAAAGAATAAAATATCAAAAACCAAAAACACATATAAAAAACTTAAAAATCAAATAAATTGTTCAATTGTTTCATTGTTAATTGAAAAAGTCTGTTCAAGTGTTAATAATGGAATAATTGAACAACGAAACAATGGTTTTTACATTTTTGGTTTGTGTTTTTTATCTTTTATTTTTGATATTTAATATTATTTTATGTCAAACCAAAATAACTTAACTCCGCAACCCCAACGTCCTAAGCCCGTCATTTTAATTATTTTGGACGGCTGGGGCGTAGCCCAGGATTCTATTGGCAATGCCATTACGCGGGCTAAAACACCAAATTTTGATGAATATTGTCAAAATTATTTTTGTATTACATTGCGAGCTTCAGGCGAGGCTGTTGGCTTGCCTTATGGGGAGATGGGCAATTCAGAAGTTGGCCATCTAAACATTGGAGCTGGAAAAGTTGTTTATCAAGATTTGCCAAAAATTAATAAGTCAATCATAGATAAGGATTTTTTTTCCAACCCTATATTTTTAAAAGCCTGTGAGAATGCAAAGAAGAACAAAAATCAATTGCATTTAATTGGACTGCTTTCAACTGGCGGAGTTCATGCTTCAATGGATCATTTGTATGCTCTTTTAGAGTTAGCTAAAAAACAGGGGGTAAGTAATGTTTTTATTCATGCCATTTTAGATGGCCGTGATATGGGTTATAATTCAGGCCTTGGTTTGGTAAAGGATTTAGAAAATAAAATAAAAGAAATTGGCGTTGGTCAAATTGCCACAATCTCAGGACGCTGGTGGGCAATGGACAGAGATAACCGCTGGGAGAGAATTAAAGCTGCCTATGACGCTATGGCAAAAGGCGAATCAGGGAGTGTAAGCAGTGACCCGATATCCGCTATTCAAAAATCTTATGAGCAAAAAATCTATGATGAAGAGTTTAAACCGACTGTTATTGTTGATAATTTAGGCAAACCCCTGGCAAAAATTTCAGATTCAGATTCAGTAATATTTTTTAATTTTCGGGCTGATCGGGCCAGGCAACTGACCAAAGCTTTTGTTTTGCCAAGTTTTGATAAATTTGACCGAACAGAATACTTGAAAAATTTATATTTTGTAACTATGACCCAATATGATAAAAATTTGCCAGTTGAGGTAGCATATCCGCCAGAAAGGATTGAAAACCCTTTGGCCAAGGTGATTAGCGATGCTGGTTTAAAACAGCTCCATATCGCAGAAACAGAGAAGTATGCTCATGTAACCTATTTTATTAATGGCGGTAGAGAAGAGCCGTTTATTGGAGAGGACAATGTTTTAATCCCTTCACCTTCTGTTGAAGATTATTCTAAGACCCCTCAAATGTCAGCCAATGAAGTTAAAGACAGGGTTTTAGAAGAGTTGCCAACAAATAAGTATGATTTTATAGTTATTAATTTCGCTAATCCTGATATGGTTTCTCATACTGGAGATCTTAGGGCAGCTATTAAGGCTGTTGAAGTAGTTGACAAATGTATGGGGGAGATTGTGAAAGCTGCATTGTTGTTAGATGGGGTTGTTGTTGTGACGGCTGATCACGGCAATGCTGAGGAATTAATTAATCTACAAACTGGGGAAATTGACAAAGAACATTCATGTAACCCAGTGCCGTTTATAATAGTGGGTCAAGAATATCAAACGCGGGAAGACGCTAAAAGCAAGATTGATTTAACATTATTAACCCCTTCAGGCGTATTAGCTGATATAGCTCCGACGATTTTGAAGATAATGAAGATTGAAAAGCCGGAGGAAATGACAGGAAGGAGTTTGATATAAAAACATTTTAACATTTTAATATTTTTCTTTTGCTAATTGTTTTATGCCTGAATTACCAGAAGTTGAAACAATTAAATTAGAGTTAAATAAACTGATTAAAGGCAAGAAGATAAAATCAGTTGAGATTAGATTGCCTAAAGAGATTAAAACCCCAAAAAATAAATTTTTGAAATCAGTCCAGGGCGCTAAAATAGAAAAGGTGTGGCGTCGAGCTAAGATATTGGTTGTGGATTTGGATAATGGTTATCATCTTGTTTTTCATTTAAAATTAACTGGCCAGCTTATTTACAAATATCCAGGTTATTCAAGAAAATCCATGTCTCATCAAAGTGTTTTTTCAGAAAATTTGCCCAATAAACATTCTCACCTCATTTTTAATTTCACAGATGGCTCAAAATTATTTTTTAATGATCCAAGGCAATTTGGTTGGGTTAGATTAGTTAATAATAAGGAATTGACAGAGATATTCTCTGAGTTCGGTCCGGAGCCACTGGCTAAAGAATTTACTTTTGAGAAATTTAAAGAACTTGTTAGTAAGAGAAAGACTGCTCCAATCAAGCCTTTGCTTATGGACCAAAAATTTTTAGCAGGCGTGGGCAATATTTACTCTCAGGAGGCATGTTTTTGTGCCGGAGTTTTGCCTACCAGATCGGCCAATGCAATTAATGAGAGGGAGTTAGAAAAAATATATAATTGTTTAAGAAAAATTTTAAAACTTGCTATATCAAAAAAGGGTTCTTCTGTTGAATATTATGTTGACGTGTTTGGCGAACGCGGCAACATGGTCCCGTGGTTAAAAGTTTATGGTCGAGAGGGCAAAAAGTGCAAAAGATGCGGGGCAATCATTAAATCTATTAAGCAAAGACAAAGAACCACTTACTATTGTCCAAAGTGTCAGAAATAAAAGGATTAAATAAAATAAAGGGATTAAATAAAGATAATCATAATTAATTGCTTACCTATATACATCGATCGAAATATATAGATAAGCAAAATAAAAAGTATGCGTAATAAAAAATTAATCAATTTTACAGAAAGTTTTCTTGTGTCTTTAAAGGAGTTTGCTGATGATGTTATAAAACAACCTGTAATTATAAACAAAGCCTATTGGGAGGCTGTTAACATAGAGAGGATGAAACGTGAAGATAGGCGCAGAGAAAAGCAGAAATATTATTCAACCATTAATCGTTTAAGTAAATATGGTTACTTAATTAAAGACAGAAAAAACAACCAACTCAGTCTTAAATTAACTGAAAAAGGCTTAATTAAAATACACAAGATAAGCTGGAAGATGGAAAGAAAAAAGAAAAAGAAAATTAAAAATAATCAGCTGTGTATAGTGGTTTTTGATATACCTGAACGTAAAAGAAAGATGAGAGATTTGTTTAGAATGTGTTTATATGAATTAGGATTTAACAGGTTTCAGAAAAGTGTTTTTATTACGCACAATGATGTAGTTAAAGAAGTTAAAGACCTAATAAAAAATTGCATGTTAGATGATTATGTTAAATTATTGACCGGAAAGAAGATATAGATTATAAATTTGCTTATCTAAATACGTCGATCGTTATATTTAGGTAAGCATTTATATGTGATTTTCTAATTTATATGTGATTTTCTAAAAGGTATTTAACACCAAAGCATTAAATATTTAATTAGATAATTTCTTTTATTTTTTCCACCACTTCTGGT
>CAZDKR010000050.1:2538-5377 GCA_964506375.1 uncultured Gammaproteobacteria bacterium | reverse complement strand
AATTTTGTCCTCTTCGTCTCAAAATAGAACCATATTACGGCAATCATAAAGAAAAAAATAGTAGCTAAAAAATGCAAAACTCTTTTTCCTAATGTCCATTCCTTTGTTTCAAAAATCAAAATAACAGAATAAACCCATGCCATTAACATGCCTAAGTTGCTTAATATTTTTATAACTTTCAAAACTTCCATAAAATTACTTTAGAATAAATTTTTTATATAAAATTCTTGTAGTGTTATTTTGCTAACCAACGCCCCTACCAAACTTTATCCACACCATCAATACTACCTAGTAGTAATTATACCAAATTATTTCCAATTCTCAAAAATTCATATGATCAACAATGGCATAACCGTTAAAATACTAACTAAATCTTAATTAAAATTATTTATAATAAATTTTATCCCTAATCCTAAGATCAATATAATGAAGATTGTTTTTATTTTTAATCTTTTGATCTAATACTGCTTTGGCAGTTTTCAGACTTTCGCGCGGATCAAGATCTAAATTAAATAACATATACCACCCTTTTGAAGTGAGCAGCTTGACCTCCCTACTCCTCAAACCGGCAATCTCAAATTTTTGGATATGGAGATTTTTAAAATAAAAATCAAACAAAGAAAATAATTTTTGAACATAATCTACTTGGGAAGGCAAAAGATATTGCTGGCCAATAATAATTTCTGAGGTAGTGCCGCGATTAACAATTGGCAACTCGTACTGACTGATGCTGTCAATTTTATTTTTAATTATCCCGTCATTATAAACAGTAAAATATTTATCGCCTTCTTGCCAAATTAAAACTGGGGTTTTTGCTTTTATTTCAATTTTTAATACATGGGGCAGTTTGGTCTCAATATTAATATCCTCTAAATCAAAGTTGTTGTTTATCACTTCCCTTAATCCTGATTTGCTTAAAATAAAAATATTTTTTTGTGACAAGACAAGAAACCTATTATGAGATAAAAAGTCTTGAGTAATTTTTTCAACCTTTGCTATCTCCCCTGCCCTATCGCTTCCAGCAATAATTATTTTTTTAATTTTAAAAAAAGGCGAGAAAAACAAAAAATAAATTACTAAAATAATTATGATTAAAAATGCAATCCTGAGTAGTTGGGATTTAAATGATTTCTTTTCTTTTTCAATTACTGCCCGCTTGTTTCTAATATTAAGCGAGAAATGGTTTGACTTGTGATAATCTTTCCTTTTCATACATTTTTTCGCTAATCTTAGCCAAAAATCATCATCCCTCAGTACCTGTGGATAACTTTGGGTTGACAAAAAATAAACAAGGAGATAATATGTAAAATGTCCTTTAAAAAATGGGGGGTATAAAAGCGGCCGTAGCTCAGTTGGAAGAGCGCTCCAGCACTATTTAGGAGGGGTCGGAGGTTCAATTCCTCCCGGCTGCACAAAAACACCAAGGCCTTTTTATTTTTTCTTAAAGGCCTTTTTATTTTTTCTTAATTTCTTTTATTTTGCAATATTTTCTTAAAGCCCGGGGCACGATTACACTCCCGTCCTTTTGCTGAAACTGCTCTAAAATCGCCGGCAACAACCGACTGGTAGCCAAACCTGACGCATTTAGAGTATGAACAAATTTATTTTTACCATCTTTATCTTTAAATTTCACATTTCCCCTCCTAGCTTGATAATCCAAAGCATTAGAGACACTACTCACCTCTTTATAACTTTCCATGCTGGGAATCCATACTTCTATATCAACCGTCTTTGCCATAGCCGCGCTTGTGTCTTCGGCTGCCAATTGAGTTGTTTGGTAATGCAAGCCCAAGCCTTCAACTAATTTTTCAGCATTTCTCACTAATTCATCAAATGCCTTCCATGAGTCTTCGGGTTGAGTAAGTTGAAACATTTCAATTTTGTTAAACTGATGACCGCGAATCATCCCCCTTTCTTCCCTGCCATAACTCCCTGCTTCACGTCTAAAACAGGCTGAATAAGCAAAATATTTTAAAGGCAAAACACTTTCCTCTAAAATCTCGCCTCTATGATAATTGCCCAGCATCATCTCAGCTGTGGCGTTTAAGCAAAGCTTGTCTTTCTCGCTGCTTCGGCTCATTGCAGACGAGGCAAGAATCCAATATAAATCATCTCTAAATTTCGGCAAATGCCCTGAGACATAAGCTGACTCTTCTGTTAACAAAAAAGGAGGGATTAAAAATATATATCCATTTTTTCTGTGAAAGTCTATAAAGTAATTTAAAAGAGCCCATTCTAAAAGCGCGCCTTCGCCTTTATAAATCCAAAAACCAGCCCCTGAGATTTTAGCCGCTCGCTTATAATCAATAATATCCAGAGAAGTTGCCAGCTCAACGTGGTTCTTAGGTTTAAAATTAAACTGGGGCTTTTCCTTAAAAACTTTAATAACTTTATTGTTTTCTTTTCCGCCTGGCAAAACATCATCTGCCGGAATATTAGGCAATTCTGACAATCTATTTTTTAGTTCTTCTTCTACCTGCTTAATTTCCTCATCCAATTTCTTAATCTCATCCCCTACCCTTTTCATTTTTTGAATAACTTCAGCACTGGGTTTAGTTTTGGAATATTTATTTCTTTCTGCTTTTAATTCATCTGATTTCTGGATTAATTCTCGCCGTTTATCATCTAATTCAATAATCTGATCCAAATCAAAATCTTTCTCCCCTATTCTTTTAAGAAGAGCTTGCTTGACCTTTTCTTTATCTTGTCTAATTTTATTAATATCCAGCATAGCAATTTTATAATTTTATGCCCAAGGCTCTGTCGGCTTAATCCTGAGCCAGAATAGATAAAGTTTATTTAAAATATTTAGTTTTTAATTCTATATTTGAATTAAGAA
>CAZDKR010000050.1:0-2528 GCA_964506375.1 uncultured Gammaproteobacteria bacterium | reverse complement strand
GTCCTGAGCAAAATAGATAAAATACTTGATTTAAAATTTTTAATTTTTAATTCTATATTTGAATTAAGAAAATCTTCTTTGGGTCATTTTTCTTCTTTTATACATTACATAAATCCCTGCTAAAATCACTAAAAACGGCACACCAATCATATTGCCATACTTAACTATGTCTTTTTGATTTTCTTTTCTAAAAACCAAAGGCCTGAATTGCAAATTTTTAGTTCTAATAGAAGACAAAATTTCATCTTGGGCTAACCACTCAAGGGCATTTAAAGCAAAAGCTAAATTTTCTGGAAAATTCTTAACAAATTCATCGGTTGCAAAATCGCTTTCTCCCACTACCACCAACCTGCTCTTCTTCTGCCCATTTTCTTTCTCTGCAGCAACTGCCACCACTCTTTCTTTTAAGTCATCGGCAGCAAAGCTTTGCTGGGGGTTCAAGTTAATATTTGGCGCCCATTGCACTCCGGCCGCGCGGCTAGTTGTAAAAAGCGGCTGAAAAGTTATATCTTCTTTCTTGTCTGCCTGAACAACTATTTCGCTTGCCCAAGGCAGTGTTATAGTTTTAATATCTTTTAAGATACTGCCTTTTTCCTTGGCTAAAGTTCTCAGCCAAAAAGGATAAGGCAAAATATAATTCACAAAACCGCTCTTAAAAGAAATGCTTTCTTGGGAGCGAAGATCGTAAACTAAATTATTTTCTACCTTAACCCCCCAGTCATTAATTATTTCATTAAGATTACTTTGAGTGGTAGTGGCAAACATTAAACGGGGATTGACTTCAATTTGGCGGGCTAAAACCAAAGCGCTTCCCCCTTGAGACAAAAATGATTTAATGGTTTCAATTTCTTGGGAAGCTAACTTTTGAGTTGGGCCGGCCAGGACCACCACTTTTGTTTCTTCAGGCAGGTCCTGATAAACTTTTTCCTCGCCTTCTTTTTCAAAATTTTCTAAATTGAACTCGCTTGCATCATACTGCTTTGACAACTCATTTCTTAACAAAGAGAAATCTGAATATAAGCTTTGTTCATTATGACCTGTTAAAAAGACAATCTTCTTTTTTTCTTTTTGGGTCAGCTTCCAAATTAAGCTGGTTAACTGATATTCTAAATTATCCAGTCTTTCCACAAAAGGAATGGATTCTTTTTTTACCGCCTTGTTCCCGTTTTCCTCCCCTTCCGAATCTTTTTCTTTTAAAGAAATGCCAATCCCTAAATAACCCTGCTTAATTTGAAATTCATCTTGGGAAACCACATTAAATTGAACGGGCGGAATATTAAATTCCTGAGCCTTTGATTTAGCCGCCTCATCCGCGTCAGGATAATAAATATTAAATTTAACTTTGCCGTTGCTAAATTTTTGATAGTCGCTCAAAGTATCTTTGATTTGTTGCGCCTGATAACTAATTTGGACTGGCAACTTTTTAGAAACGAACAAAGAAAGCTCTACTTCGTTCTCAACCTGACTAATAATTTTTTTAGTCGCAGAAGATAAGGTAAAAACTCTTTCTTGAGTTAAGTCAAAGCGTGCTTTTACTTTGTCACTGACTAAATTAATGCAAAGGGCAAGAATAACAAAAGCGATGACTGCTTTCCATGACCATTTGCATCTTTTTTCCTTCTTATTTCTTAATTCTTTAAAAAAGAAAAAGGTGGTTAGATAGAGAAAAAGGAAAATCAAAGAGAGAAAATAAATTAAATCTCTCAAATCCAATACACCCCTGGCTATTCCTTGATAATGATCTAAAATGCTTAATTTTTGAACAAAAAGATTAAAAGGATGCGGCAAGGCAAGTAAAACAGTGTTTGAACCCAAAAAAATTAAAACAAAAATAAAGGTTACTCCTAAAATAAAGGCTGCAATTTGGTTTTTAGTTAAGCTGGACGCAAAAAGACCAACTCCGATAAAAGTGGCGGCTAAGAAAAACGAGCCTAAATATTGGCTAAAAATTATGCCCCAGTCCCAACCACCTCCCCCTTTTGTTGTTAAAGCCAAAGAAAAAGGAATAATAAGGGTAATTAAAATAGCAATAAAAATAAAGGAGAGGACGGCTAAGAATTTGCCTAAAACAATCTCCTTATAAGACACTTTCTGGGTAGTCAAAATTTCTAAAGTACCGCTTTCTTTTTCTTTAGCCAAGAGTCCCATTGTTAAAGCAGGGATAAAGAAAAGTAAAATCCAAGGCAAAAAGCCAAACAAAGGCCTTAAAGTAAGCTGTTGGGAAACCAAAACAGCCCGAAAATAAAAGAAACTGGACAAACCCAAAAACACAACTAACAAAATATAAGCTAGGGGTTGGGTGAAATAACTTCTTAGTTCTTTACGAATAATAGCGATGATGTTTGACATAGGCAATTTTGTTATTTTGCTTTCTTGCCGCAAAATCGGCATCGAGTGGGTGCTATCTGTCATCCTGTCCCGAGTACCAGGGACAACACGACATCTCTCTTAAATTCCTAAATTATAATTTCTAATTTCTAATAAATGTCTAAATTTAAAAATAATACTTATAAATCCGAATCCTAAAC
>CAZDKR010000049.1:0-5386 GCA_964506375.1 uncultured Gammaproteobacteria bacterium | reverse complement strand
GATCTAAGCTTATTATTAAAAAACAAGGCACTAATTAACCTTGATTTTTAATCTATACTCAACAGGAGTCTTGTTTATTACTTTAATTTTCATTTTTGTTTTTGTTTTTGCGCTATCCTTTCATTAGTAATGATAGCACATTTTAATAAATTTGTCAATTTGACTTGCTGCCTTAACCATGTTAACCTTTAATTAGCCCTGAACCCGCGCTTTAATTTTGTATCAAATAAAAAATTTTACATAAAAAACAACATATGTTAACATAACAGCAATTAATAATATGTCAGAAGCAAAAATTACAATCTATTCTACTCCTTATTGCGGTTATTGTAAATTGTTAAAAGAATACCTTGATAAAAATAATATTGTTTATCAAGAAATTGATGTCTCAGAAGACGAAAAAGCACAACAAGAAATGATCACTAAATCAGGCCAAATGGGAGTACCTGTAATTATTATTAAAAAGGACGGAAACGAAGAAATTGTGGTAGGATTTCAGAAAGACAAATTAGCAGAAATTTTAAAATTGGATAATTAATGTTAAGCTAATTTTAATTTAATAATATCTTAACTTTAAACTGCGAAACATTCAAAGATTACCCGCCGCGAGCACTCAACGCGGGTAATAATAGTTTGTTTCTTGCATCTTAAACACCTATGTCTGAACAAAAAAACAACGAAGGGAGTAAATTTATTAGTTATTCACCCAAGTTAAATTTCTTTTTTGGTTTAATATTGGGCATAGCAATAACTGCTACAACTGGCTTTATCGCTCTATCTTTAACTCGCAATGACAATAGTGAAAATGTTGCAAAAAAGCAAGCCAACACCAACCAGCAAGTAATGGGTGAAAAACAACAGGCGCAGCAAAAGGTTGACCTAAAAATTAATGACCATGATCATGTTTTAGGCAGCAAAGACGCTCCAATTAAAATCTTTGAATTTTCTGACTTTCAATGCCCTTATTGCGCACGGTTCCACACTACTATGCATCAGGTTATTAAAGAATATGGCGATAAAGTGGCTTGGGTTTATAAACAATTTCCGATTGCCTCTCATCCTTTAGGTATGCCAGGAGCGCTTGCTTCAGAATGCGCTGCTGAACAAGGAAAGTTCTGGCAATTCGCGGATAAAACATTTGAAAACCAAAAAAGTTTGACCGCGGACAGCTTTGAAAAATTTGCTCAAGAAATAGGTTTGGATGTCAGCCAGTTTAAAGCCTGCATAAAAGAGGAAAAATATAAAGATAAGGTTTTAACTGACTACAACTTAGGCATTGAAAGCGGAGTTAGAGGCACGCCTTCAAATTTTATTAACAACCAGCTGGTTCCTGGAGCAGTGCCATATGAAAACATAAAAAGCATAATTGACCAGCTGTTAAAGAAGTAGTTAAATTAATTAGCCGAACAGCTAATACGCAATAAGCGTTAATTTCTTTGGGTTGCAAAATATTAACTTGCCCACGAAATCCATTGTGATCCGCATTGTCCGTATACCAATTTTAACGGATTGAACGAATTATAACAGATCCTAAATTCTTAGAATGAATAATTTATAGATGAATAATCTAAATTTATAGATATTGCGTAATTTATAGTAATTGATTGTTGAATTAAAGTTTCAATGTTATTTTTAATGTAGCACAACATTGAACTCCGTGTTTTTTATAAACAAATACCAGAAACGCTGAAAATGCTCCGGATTTTGTTGCTTCACTCCACTTTCACTTCGCTCGCAGACACCTAACCAATACTTGCTTGTTTACTTACTATATATTGCGATCGCAATATATAGTAAGTAAACTTATCTATTTCCTAAACATATCCTTAAATAACTCTCGCCATTCATCATCTTTGTCTTTCTTTTTTCCGCAATATAAAAACCAAAAATCTTTTGGAGTTAAAATTTTTGTTTTGCCGTATTCTCCCAACTCTAACAAATGCGAATCAGAAGAAATAATAAAATCAGCGCCAACCTCTGCTGCGCATTCAATAAATTTGTCATCTTCAGGGTCAAATTTCACCGCCTTTATCTTTTTATAAACCGGCACCACCTCAACTCGAGCCAAAAAATTTTCTATTTCCTGTTTATCTCTCTTGTTCTTAATAGCTCTTTCAATAATCAACCTATTCTCTTTCAAAATCTTTTCTGAAGCAACAGCTTTAATCTTTCCTTGAATAACCAAATCAATGATTTTCCAGGCATAAGAAAATTCGTCATAAGAGGCGCTAATTAAAATATTGGTATCAATTACCACTTTATACATAATTTTTATATATCTTTTTACCAGCCAAAATTTAGCAGGCACAAGCAACAATTACCACCTCAGACATCCTTCTAATTTAACTTCATCTTTTTCCTGAACAACACTTATTATCACCTGATCAATATAACTTAATAAACCCCGAGTCAACTGATCAGAGTTAATAACGGCCATCTCTTGGCCAAAAGGCAATTGACATTTTTCAAAACCATCCCAGAAAACAGGAGAATAAGCGGCCTTCTCATCTTTATTGTTTAATTGAATATTTAAAAGCTGTTGAACTAAATTTTTGCTATTACCTAAAATCAAAAATCCATTTTCGCAACCCATAGCAAAACTAAACCCCTGGCTTTCATAATACTCTACATTGCCGTCTTTGTTAAAACTAAACTCATCTGTATCAGCCACCAACTCAATTGATTGACTACCATCTGGCAAAAGTTTTGCCTTTTCAACAGGATGTTTAAAAGCTAAAATATTTTTAACTACTTTTTTAATCCGCTCAATTTTCCCCAGCGCTTCCTCTTTGTCTAAATCAGTTTTTATCATCAGCCCGTAATTGTATTGACTCAAATTAAATATTTTTTTACTGCTCACTTTGGCGTCTTTGCCTTGGACAAAAATTGCACCCGGGTGATCTAATAAACTTTCAATCTCGTCCCAACTAAATTCATATTTTTGCACCCACTCCTCTTTCTGGTTTTCAGTAATTAATCTTTCCAACTCGCCAAAAACATCTTTTAAGTTAGGTGAAACAAAAATCAAAAACAAGTCATCAACTGGAAAAAATTTTAAAATATTCTTATCATCGCCTTTTAAATACTGACGAGCAACTTCCTTTTGATTTTGGCGGTCAGAAACCAACCTGGTCTTAGCAAAAAAACTATAAACCATTTTCCCCTCTTTAACACCTAATCCTAAAAAAGCTGGTTGGTCATAATCTAAATTTAAATTATTCAAGATTAAATTAAAAGCAGGGTCGTTTTTCTTAGACAAAAACTTCAAATAACTGCCAGCTAAATAAATATTAATAAAGTTATTAAAGGAAAATTTATTTAAAACTTCTTTTTGCTGACGCGTATATTCTGTTAACGGATCAACCTCCTTAACTAATTTTAAAGAATCTCTGTTCTTAGACAAGGCAATTGTTCTAGAATTTAAAATTGACACATAAAAATCCACTGGCAGCAAAGCAGAAAGATAGTGGATGTTATCAGAGTTAACCAACCAAACCTTGTGCCAATTATTATCATAATCAACAACTAAAAGGGCAACTTTATTGGCCTGGTCAATTAGATATGGCGACAATTCTCCATAAAACCCGGATTCTTGAATTAATTTTCCAATCCTGTTTTTAATTCGGGGGTTATTTTCATAAACTTTTGGCAAATTTTTATCCTTTAAATTAAATTCGGCATAAAAAATTGTCTCCTGCGGTATATAATAAGTCAGGTTTTGTGGGGTTTTAAAGTTTTTTAAATAAATATAAAAAAGACTAGCCGTAAGCGCTAAAAATAAAAAGATAATAATCGCAGTAACCTTATTTCCTTTTGACATTTTATTTCTTCAGATAAGCTTTTAATAATTTGAGTAACCTTATGCAACCAATTTTATCTTGACAAAAATTTTAGCATTAGTCAATTAATTTAATAATTTTTAATAACAATGTTTCATGATTGACCAAAACAAATAGCGCAAATCCGCAACCCTTTGTTCTTGACTAAAATTTTATTATTTGACAAGATAGAAATAATCTTGCGCTTTCATGATTTAATGGCAAACACTATGCCTTTTACAAAACATCTGACAAAAAAGCAGGAAAATAAATATGGCTAATTATCATCAAAAACGAATTGTTGTAGGTATGTCAGGGGGAGTTGACTCTTCAATAGCTTTATTATTGCTTAAAGAACAAGGTTTTAAACCGATTGGAGTCTCTCTTAAGTATGCGGTTTGGAAAGATAAACAAAATTTATTGCGGGAAAACATCTGCTGCAGCGCTAATTCCTTTAAAATCGCTAAAGATATCTGCAAAAAACTAAAAGTGCCCTACTATATCTTTGATGTGGCCAAAGAATTTAAGAAAGAAGTCATTGACTATTTTACCAATGAACTGAAGGATAATAAAACACCCAATCCTTGCATTATTTGCAACCGCTATCTTAAATTTAAAAAACTTTTTGACTGGGCCAAAAAACACCAAATCAAATACGTAGCCACCGGGCATTATGCGCGAATTAGTAAAAATACCCATACTGGCCGCTATGAATTAATTCGCGCCAAAGATAAAGAAAAAGATCAAACTTACTCCTTGTGTTTCTTGCCCCAAAAATGGCTAAAGCACATCATTTTCCCTTTGGGGAATTACACCAAACCAGAAATATATAAAATGGCCAGAGAAAAAGGTTTTGGGATTTTTCTTAAACAAAAACAAAGCCAAAATTTTTGTTTTGTGGCTGGCAAATCAATAAACCACTTTTTGAAAAAAGAAATAGGCCAAGAACAAGGCTTAATAAAAAATACCAAGGGAAAAATTTTAGGAAAACACTCAGGGCTCCATTTTTATACTATTGGACAAAGAAAAGGAATTAATCTGCCCGGTGGACCGTATTTTGTAGTTGACATGGATGCTTTAAATAATGTTTTAATAGTATCTAAAAACAAAAATGAGCTTTACCGCAAGGAGGCTTTGCTTTCGCCTTTGCATTTTATTTCCAACATTCCTCCTAAAGATAAAATTTGCGTCCAAGCCAAGATTCGCTACCGTCAACCATTAACCAAAGCCGTGCTTTATCCAACCAAAGATAAAAAGGGCGCGGCAAGATTAGTGTTTAACAAACCACAAAAAGCAATTACCCCAGGGCAATTTGCTGTTTTTTACCAAAAAGATGTATGCCTTGGGGGAGGCAGGATAATAAAAGCGGGAAAATAGAACAACCCCTTGATTTTTTATATTAAGATGATTATAATAAATTTGAGTTATTGGGCAATTAGCTCAGTTGGTTAGAGCGTCTGCTCGACACGCAGGAGGTCGCTGGTTCAAGTCCAGCATTGCCCACCACTACTGCCAATTGCTCGAAAAATACTGAAATCCTGCGCATATAGCTCAGTTGGTTAGAGCGC
>CAZDKR010000048.1:0-5537 GCA_964506375.1 uncultured Gammaproteobacteria bacterium | reverse complement strand
TTTGCTCAAAATTTTTGTCGTCTAATTTGGTCCGATCGGCCATTTTTAGACGACAGAATTTTAGATAATTTTTAATTTCAATCTTTTATTTTTGATTTTTGGTTTTTAATTTTTATTCTTAGCTTCTTTAGGGGTGTCAAAATTAGCTGGCAAAGCAGCTGTCTACCCCTTGTGTTCTGGGTTCTGTTAATTATGTTCAAGGTTTCGCTATCTGTGTTTTGAAATTGGTCTTGCCAAAAAAATAAAAGTATGTTACTCTAATATTAGAGGTCATCAAAGGCCTTTTTAAAATAGAACTTATGTAAATTAAGATGCAAATTATACACGAATGTAAATGCGAATTTTTGGCTAAGATTCGCATAAAATTTGGATATAATTTGAATAAACATTAGGATGATTAATCGATTAATTCAATACATTAAAGAATCAAAAATAGAGTTGAAAAAAGTGGTTTGGCCAACTAAAAGGCAAACCCTGAGCCATACCCTATTGGTGATTGGGTTTTCTTTGGCTCTAGCCGCGTTTTTAGGGGCAGTGGATTATGGGTTGAATAAGTTAATAGAGTTGATATTATAATTTTTTTAGTTTATCCTGGGTGAACCCTGATGAATATTAGGGGAAGCGAGGGATCTTGCCAAACTCACTAAAGCAGCAAGAGTATTATATTAAGGATAATCTCTTTGAGTGAGATCCTTTGTCCTTGACATCCCTTGATATTGCGTCGTAGTCGTCAGGGTCCCCAGGATGACATCATTTAAAAATGGCTAGACAAGTAGCCCAACGTGGTAAACGTTGGTATGCAATTCACACCTATTCTGGTTATGAAGAGAATGTGGCGCACAATCTTAAGCAAAGGATTGAATCTTTGGATATGCAGGATAAGATTTTCCAGGTTCTGGTGCCTAAAGAAAAAAAGATAAAGATTAAAAATGGCAAACGCCAAATAGTTGAGGAAAAGATTTATCCCGGTTATGTATTAGTTGAGATGATTGTTGACGACGCTTCTTGGTATGTAGTCAGAAATACTCCTAATGTAACCGGTTTTATTGGCGCTGGCACTACCCCTACTCCTGTTTCAGAAAAAGAAATAGAAGAGTTGCAAAAGAGAATGGGCGTGAAAGAGCCAAAATATAAGATTGATATTTCTGTTGGCGCGCCAGTCAGGGTTGTTGACGGGCCTTTTAAAGGCATGGAAGGCAAAATTTCAGAAATTGATGAAGCGCGTGGCCGTGTTAAAGTTTTGGTTTCAATGTTTGGCCGCGAGACCCCAGTTGATTTGGATTTCCTGCAAGTTAAAAAGATTTAAGCTGGCAGTTTGCCCTCATCGGTGTCTTGTGCGCAAATATGGGCGTGAGTATGAATAAAGCAGTCTTCAAAAGGTCTGCTATAGCCAAAGCCGTGGGCGTAAGCCCGTGGCGCAGGGTTTATTTTTTGAATTACAGGGATAAATAAAATAATAAATTAATTTTTAAAACCATGAATCAATTTGAAAAAAATAACAAGAATCTTATTATTCCAGAACCTGGGAAATTTGATAAAGAAGAAGAAAAAGAATTGCTGGATAAAAAAGAAAATGCAATAAAAGAAGTTATAAAGATATGGCAGCAGAGCCTGGATAGGCCCTTTGAAGAAATATCAAAGGAAGATTTTTTGAGCATGTTTGCTCCTTTGCAGCAAGAAATTCTTAGCAAGCATCCAGAGGATTTGAAAAAGATATATGCCGCACAAGTTTTGGAACAGGCTGGTTTACTTGATTTTGTAATGGGTTTAAAATTAGAGTCAGTTAATGATAATACAGAAGAGCAGAGGATGCTGCACATGATTCGTGATTACGCTGCCAGTTATAAGCAGTTGAAGGAAGGTGATGAGAGTTTAAAGACAAATTATTCAGAAGAAACAGTGGAGTAGAGTTGAACTTCAAGGTTTTTTTACCGCTTTCCGTGGCACCGCAGGTTTTTAGAATAAATTAAAAATAAATTAAAAAAATATGCCTAAAGAAGTAAAGACAATTATTAAACTTCAAATTAAAGCTGGGCAGGCTAACCCAGCTCCGCCAGTTGGTCCAGCATTGGGCCAGCATGGTCTTAATATTCAGGATTTTTGCACTAAATTTAATGAAGCCACAAAGGATAAAGGTGGCGATCTTGTTCCTGTGGAGATTATTGTTTATGAAGACAGAAGTTTTGATTTTAAATTAAAGACGCCGCCGGCAGCTGAACTTTTAAAAAAAGCCGCTAAGATTAATAAGGGTTCAGGTAAGCCAAATTTGGAAAAGGTAGGCAAGGTGACTAAAGAGCAAATTAAGGAAATTGCTGAAGTGAAATTGCCAGATTTAAATACTAATAACATTGAAGTGGCAATGAAAATCATTGAAGGGACTGCCAGGCAAATGGGAATTGTGGTGGAATAGTTTAAAATATAATTTTTAATTTTTAAATTTTATAATTTAAACATTAATTCAAAAATTTTATGAAGAATCCTGTTGTTCGCACAATTTATCTTTATCTTTTTGCCCTAGTCGGGTTAGGTATGTTGGTCATTGGTTGTTCAATGATTATTAATTTAGGATTAAAGACCTGGATTTTTACCAGGGCAGATCAGGTTGAGAATGTTAGGCGCCCATTACCTTTGTATTTAAGAGATTCTGACGTGCAATCCGTTGAAGCATTAAAAGCTTGCGGTGATAAGTGCGAATTGACAGAAAAGCAAAAACAGCAGATTAAAAATTGGTTGAATGATTATGAAAACTGGCAAAAAAGTGAGAAGAGTCGTGATCCAAAATTTTACATTACCAGAAGCCGTCAGCGCCAGGCGTCAACCGCTATCTCATTAATTTTAGTCGGCTTGCCGCTTTGGTTGTTCCATTGGACTACCATTAAAAAAGACGTAAAGCGAGAAGTATAACATATGAGTAAGAGTAATATGAGTTAGTTAATTGGGCTATTGAGCGAGAAGTATTACTTGAGCAGCTTAAAGAATTATGATTAAAGCATCTAAACAATTAATTTGTGGGAGCTTTTGCAAAGGCATTTTTGCCGCTGCAGTGGCGTCTACCACGATAATTTTATGAAAAAACAAGTTACTTTTGATCAAAATAAGTCTTATCCCATTGATGAGGCTTTTAAATTGGTAAAAGAAAATGCTAAAGCCAAATTTGACGAGTCAGTGGAAGTTCACATTCGCTTAGGCATTGACCCTAAAAAAGGCGAACAGCAGGTGAGGGCAACAGCGGTTTTGCCCCATGGGACTGGCAAAACTAAAAAGATTGCTGTTTTTACTGAAAATGAAAAAGAGGCTAAGGAAGCTGGAGCTGATATTGTAGGCGGCAAGGAATTAATTCAAAAAATTAAAACCAAAGGGGTAATTGATTTTGATATTGCCGTCGCCACTCCTGAAATAATGAAAGATTTGGCGCAAATTGCCAAAATTTTAGGACCCAAAGGGCTGATGCCTAGTCCAAAAAGCGAAACTGTGACGAAAAATGTTAAAAAAATAGTTAAAGATTTAAAGGGCGGCAAAATAACTTTTAAAAACGACGAAACTTCAAATATTCACCAAGCTATTGGCAAGGTCTCTTGGGACACAAAAAAGTTAAAGGAAAATTTTGAGGCATTTTTAGAAGCGGTAAAAAGGGCTAGGCCAGCAGGAGTGAAGGGGAGTTATATAAAACAGGTTGTTTTGTGTTCAACAATGGGGCCAGGGGTAAAAGTGGCATTGTAAGACAATGCCATTTTAAGACAGCAGCAAAGGCGATTTTAAAAAGTAAGGAGTTTTTAAAGCGGATTCTGCGGTTTTGCAGGATTCATTTTAGGGTACTTTAATTTTCAGATGAAAATTAGCTAAAATTAAGCGTCACCGGTATAAAAATAAATTTATAAATTAAATTAATTTGTTTGAACTAAAATGGTTTGAACAAGTTTGTTAAGACCTTTGATATATCGTTATATCGGAATATCAGAGGTAGATAAAAATATGGCTAAAATTATTCCTTCTAAAATCTCAAAATCAGAAAGAGAAAGGCTTAAAAAAATATTAGCTTCCAAAATGGTGAAGTTTCATTCACTTCAGCAGGTGGTTAGTTTTTTAGAAGATTTGTTAACCGAAAGCGAATTAGTAATGATTTATAGAAGGTTGCAAGTAGCTAAGATGCTTTTGGAGGGTTATTCTTATTGGCAAATTAAGAATGAATTGGGTGTCAGTTATGATACTATTAAGTCAGTGAGAGCAAAACTTGACCAGAGCAGAGGTGGTTATTTGAGTTTTATTAAAGATATAAGATTGTAACTTGGCGAGTTTTTTGTAAGAAAAAATAGAAGGTGAACCTTCGATATAACGATATATCAGAGGTTTGCCTGCAGATCAATTTTGTCCAAAGATCAACAAAGTAAAACATTTACATTTTAAACAAAATGTTATAGTATTAGTTTATGAAACTTTCAATTATCATTGTTTCTTGGAACACGCAGCAATTAACTTTAAAGTGTTTAAAGTCAATTTTTAAATATGTGACAGATATTAATTTTGAAGTGTTTTTAGTTGACAATAATTCTAATGACAGGACTCTTGAAGAAGTAGAAAATTTTAAACAAAAAAACAGGTTGGATAATTTGCGCATTATCGCTAATTCAAAGAATGTGGGTTTTGCCAAGGCGAATAATTATGCACTGCAGCTTATCTTAGGGAATTCGATCCCGCAAGCGCAAGAGGGAAAGGGTAAGGATTCTTTGGAGCCAGGAATAGATCATTTTATTTTGCTTTTAAATTCAGACACTCAGCTGATTGATAATTCAATTGGAAAGATGATTGATTTTGCAACCAGGAGTGAAAAAATAGGCATTGTGGGCCCTAAACTTTTAAACCCAGACAGAACACTTCAGCGTTCTTGCCGCAGGTTTCCCCGCCTTGTTGATCAGGTTTTTGTTCAATTAAAATTTTATAATTTTTTTCCTGAGAAAATAAAACCAGTTAGAGAATATTTTATGTTAGATTTTGATCACAACCAGGTTCGCGAAGTGGATCAAGTGATGGGTGCGGCAATGCTCATTAGAAAAGAAGTATTTGAGAAAATTGGTTTGCTGGATGAAGGATTCTGGGCAGTTTTTGAAGAAGTTGATTTTTGCAAGCGAGCCAAAGATGCTGGCTATAAAATTTATTTTTACCCCCATTGCCAGATTATTCATCACAAAGAACAAAGTTTTAAGCAAATAGCCAGTTTGAAAAAACAAATTAACTTTAACCAGAGTTTATATCGTTATTTTAGAAAACACAGACCCCGCTGGCAGTTAATTATTTTATGGTTGATTCAACCAGTGAATTTGTTGTTAACGTGGATTGATGAGAAACTGGGAATAAGAAAATTTTTTGGCAAAAGCAAGGACTTGTAACTTCTGCCCGCCTTTAGGTAAGGGTTGTTTAGAGGGTTTTATACTTCTACCCGCCTTTAGGCGAGGGTTGTTTAGGGCTTTAGCCCTAAGTAATTTTAATAAAACAAAGCGACCTAAAGGTCGCAAAACCCTCAGCTGAAGCTGGGTAGAAAA
>CAZDKR010000047.1:3141-5541 GCA_964506375.1 uncultured Gammaproteobacteria bacterium | reverse complement strand
CAAAAAACGCTTAAACAAGGCAACACTCGTGTTTTCTTGAAATTTTAGTGTTTTTGCAAAAAACATGCTTAAAAAACCATTAAACAAAACATCGGTTGCGCTATTTATTTTTATATTCTTATTTTCTTGTATTTTTGCTGGCCGCAATTCGGCTTCAGCAACAGAAACTGCCTCACCTCACCGTTTAGGCGAGCTTTTGGTTAAACTTAAATCAAGTGACAAAATTTATAGATTTAAATTCAATTCTGAAGAAAAACTGCAGGAATTGATCAATTATTATAATTCTCAACCAGAAGTTGAGTATGTTGAACCAAACTATCTTTACAAGGCAACATTAGAGCCGCTGGATACATACTATACCCAACAAATTTATTTATCCCAGATCCAAGCCCACCGTGCCTGGAACATCACTACCGGCTTTAATAATGTAACCATTGCCATAATTGATTCTGGTGTGGACATAGACCATCCTGATTTAAAGGGCAATATCTGGACTAATCCTAAAGAAATCCCTAATAACGGAATTGATGATGATGAAAACGGCTACACAGATGATGTCCATGGCTGGGATTTTGTTGAAAATGTCGCTGACCCTAAGCCGAAACTCAATAATGGGTATTCAGAAGTAGGCATTAATCACGGGACAGTGTTAGCCGGCATTGCCGCTGCCCAGGGCGGCAATAACGAAGGAATCGCTGGAATTATTTGGCGGGCTAAAATTATGCCACTCCGCGTTTTAGACGGCTACGGCACTGGTGATACATTTACAGTCGCCCAAGCTATTGATTATGCGCGGGATAAAGGGGCTGATATTATTAATTTAAGTTTTGTCGGCTATGGGCGAAGTTTAACCTTAGAAAATGCTATTAAAAGGGCTTATGAAGCGGGTATTTTAATAGTGGCAGCGGCAGGAAATGAAGTAAAAGACGGTATTGATTTGGATGAAGTTCCTGAATACCCGGTTTGCCATGACGGGCCTAATGGAGAAAATTGGGTCTTGGGCGTTGCGTCAGTTGATAAAAATGACAGAAAGGCGAGTTTTTCAAATTACGGCAAAAACTGCATTGACTTAACAGCGCCCGGTGTCAGGCTTTTCAGCACTGTTTACCATAATGATAATAATGATGAATTTAAAAAATATTATCAAAGTGGCTGGACTGGCACTTCGGTTTCTGCTCCGCAGGTCGCCGGGGCTGCGGCTTTAATAAAATCTCTAAAACCCAGTCTGTCTTTAAAGCAAATTAAAAATCTCTTGTTGCAAAACGCCGACAATATTGATTATAAAAATAAAAACTACAAAGATTTATTAGGCGAAGGGCGAATTAATGTTTATGCCGCCCTTTCCAGAGCCTTGGGCGAAAAGCCAGTTAAGCCAATTTTTGTTCATAAAATCATAACCTCCCCGGCCAAAAACGGAGGGCCTCATATCCGTATTTTTAAAAAAACGCAAGTAGAAAATCAATTTTTCGCTTTTGATGAAAGGTTTCGCAGCGGATTAAGCGCAATTTCGGGCGACCTTGACAATGACGGCAAAAATGAAGTAATTATTGGATTAGGCAAAGGCACCTATCCTTGGGTAAAAATATTTAGCTTAGAAGGAAATTTAAAAGAGAAGATAGTCGCCTATCATGAAAATTTCAGGGGCGGCGTTGAAGTGACAATAGGGGATATGGATAATGATTCAAAATTAGAAATCATTACTGGCGCTGGCGAAGGAGGAGGTCCGCACGTTAGAATTTTTTCCCAAGCCGGAATTTTAAAAGGACAATTTTTTGCGTTTGACAAGAATGAAAGGACAGGAATAGAAATAGCAAGCGGCGATGTTAACAATGACGGCAGAGACGAGATAATTGTAGCAAGAAAATCAGGTCCGCCAGAAGTAAGGGTTTTTAACTTTAATGGCAAATTGCTGTCAAGCTTTATTGCTTATCATCCCAACTTTAAAGGAGGGGTCCATTTGGCAGTAGGGGATTTAGATAATGACGGCAAAGACGAAATTGTAACCGGAGCAGGTTTTGGAGGCGGACCCCATATCAGAGTTTTTGATATGAAGGGCAATCTAAAAAGTCAATTCTTCTCCTACGCCAAGAATTTTAGAGGAGGCAGTTATGTGGCAGTGAGTGATGTTAACGGCGATGGTAATTTAGAAATCATTACTGGCGCTGGACCTACTGGCGGACCGCACGTGAGAGTGTTTAATATGAAAGGAGGATTGAAGTTTCAATTTTTTGCCTATGATAAACGTTTTAGGGGAGGGGTGCGGGTCGCGGCAGAAAGGTAATTAGAGAATATATTTACTGTACCAGAAATGGATTATCTAGATGAATTAAAAGCCATGCAGCCAATTGTTTTAAATGGAGATTTGTCAAAAATTAGGTAAAGTTTTATAATTAAAAAGAA
>CAZDKR010000047.1:0-3041 GCA_964506375.1 uncultured Gammaproteobacteria bacterium | reverse complement strand
AGTTTTAAGTTAAAAAAACCCTGCCTGCCATAGCCAGCACATGGAATGTGTTAAATTCATTGTTTAACCTATCAACTCAACACAGCAAAGGCAATAACAATGTATTTGGCGAAGGCAGGACTCACACATATGCCTAAAATTTTGCCTTCAGGCAAGCCTAACATCTTAATCACTGGCGGAGCCGGGTTTATTGGCTCTCACTTGGCTGATGCCTTAGTTAAAGACAACCATGTCATTGTGGTTGACAATTTTATTACTGGATCAGAAAGAAACATTGACCATCTGTTACAAGATCCTAATTTTGAATTTATTAAGCATGACTTAACAGAGCCATTGGATTTTACTAAATACCCAGAAGTAAAAAAATTTAAAACAGAACTCCAAGGAATCCAGGAAATTTATCATTTAGCCTGTCCAACTTCGCCAAAAGAATATAATAAATTTCCTATTGAAACACTTTTGGCCAATTCTTATGCCACCAAAAACGCTTTAGAAATTGCTAAAAAATATAAAGCCAAATTCCTGTTTTTGTCTTCGTCAGCTATTTACGGGGAAGTAGAAGTTGGCCAGCCAATCAAAGAAGATAATTGGGGCTTGGTCAACCCGGTTGGTCCTCGCTCCTGTTACAATGAAGGCAAAAGGTTTGCTGAAAGTTTAGTAACAAATTATCATAACAAATTTGGGCTTGATACTAAAATCGCCAGAGTGTTTAATACCTATGGCCCTCGCATGAAAATAGATGACGGGCGCATGATTCCTGACTTCATTATTTCTGCCTTAAATAATGAACCATTAAAAATTTACGGCACAGAACAGGAAACTGGAAGTTATTGCTATATTTCAGATATGGTTGAAGCTTTAATCAGATTAATTAAAAGCGATATCAACATACCAGTTAATTTGGGAAGTATGCATGAGATAAGATTAGAAGAAGTGGCTAAATTAATCATTGACCTAACTAATTCTAATTCAGAAATTGAATTTGAACCGCCTTTGCCATATTCTGCCAAACAACTAATTCCAGACATCAGCTTGGCTAAAGAAAATTTAGATTGGTTTCCAATTGTTTCATTAGAAGATGGGTTAAAAGAAACAATAGATGATATGAAAGTACACATCAGAGAATACCAGGCACACCAATAAAGCTCAGTTTTCCACTATTTTTATCCATAAATATCTCATTATTACTCATAATAATGAGTTTTAATTTGCCTAATTTTTGCGTTTTATTAATTATTTTATTATTATTTTTCTTAGCTAACCTTAGCCAATTTTAAGTATTTGAAATGAGTTATCCACAGTTTAACCCTTGACAAAATTTTTAAATAGGTCTATAATTGATTATTAAAACAGTGAAACAAAATCCAGTAGAAAAAAATCAATTAAAATAACAACTTTCTTAAAATCAATTAAAAACCTCGAAGAGAGATTTGCCAAGTGCTAAAAATATGTGAATTAGCACTAATAAATTTAGGTGTTAATACGAATTTTGCAAGGTTCGCATTAACACCTAATAAAATAAGCGGTGGCTGAGTTCTCTCTTCTCACCGCTTATTTTATTAGCAGCCTATCCCTGTGATATGGAAACAGCGCCTTTTTAACCCAAGCTTCCATTTCCAAAACTTCTAGAGAAGAGAGTCACAAACTGGCCAATATTAATAAGTATTTCCGCCAGTCACTGTGATAAACAATTCTTCTCTGGAGGTTTTGGCAATGAATGAAAGTCAGTTAACAATTAACAAATAACAAATAACAAAAGTATAATAGAAGGAGGGTTGAAATGAGTATACGCAATATAATATTCTCGGTCTTTATCCTCGCTTGTGTTTTAAGTTTTCTTAGTGTCATTAACGATTTAGTTAATGGCACTGTAATTGATCGGCTGTCAGTTAATGGCATGACAGCCGAATTAGTATCGTCATCTCTTTCGCACCATGATGGGCCTATGCTGCGAATTATTAAAGACGAAAAGGTTGTTTTGGAAAAAGACCTTTTCGCCTTTAAAAAAGAAAAAGCCGCATGTGATTATTATGTCACTATTCCCGGCTACCCAATCACGTTTTGCATTGACGAAGATGAAAACGGGAATTTACATTTCGTGCGCTAAAGTCTCTACATAGAGATAGAGGGAGATGAATGGGTAAATTCTTAAATTCCATTTCCCTCTCATTTCCTTAACCATCAATTCATTTGGTGATTAAAGAAATGAATTAAAAATTTTAATACAAATTTGTGCTTGGCCTGTAAATTTCCAAAGAAAATTTTTCAGGATGCGCATTTGCGTTAATTAGTGCCATCCACAGAAATGGAGGTTAGGGCGACTTGAAAAAGGTTAAATCAGGTCTAACTTGCCTGTTGGCATACTGACTTGATTTCTCCTTATGACAAGTCGCGGATCAATTGTTCCGAGTCCTCGGAACTAAAATTGATCATTAAACCATGCTCAATTATAGTATGGCATTTCTGGTGTGACTCTCTAAAACACACCATCCTAGATCCCGAGCCTCGGGATCAGGGCTAACCTCCAGTTCTGTGTCTGGCACTGCTTTATTTTAAAAGCTTTAATCTCGCACCCGCAGAATCAGAGAACAAAAAACCTCTTAAGGATAAAACTAAACTCTGAAGCGCAGAACCTTGTTCCAAACAATGATGGAGAATCTAAAATAAGCTTAAGTATTTAAGCCCAATTACACCTTGCGGCTTTGCCGCGAGGTGGCTTATTTCAGATATTAAGATTGATTTCAAGAAATATGCTATAATATATCTGTCAATTGTGGATAACTAAATTGACATTAAAAAGCTGCCGGTTTTTGGACTTAAGGATAATAAATCAAATACAAAATCTCTCTTCTCATACCCCAATAATCATAATGGGGAACAACAAAATTATCCTTGAGTTCATGGTTTTCCCTATTACACCTGGGAGCCGGCAGCTTTTTGATTTAACAAAATTGCCATTGAGAAGCTGTTCAAAAAGCGCAGCTAACAATATTTAACCATAAGATTCTGCAAATTTCGCTAAATAAATTTGCCACCTATAC
>CAZDKR010000046.1:5241-5623 GCA_964506375.1 uncultured Gammaproteobacteria bacterium | reverse complement strand
CAGTTAATAATTATGTTATTATTAATTCTAAACAGGCTGAAATTTATATTGGCAAGAGAGTTACCTTGTCGGATAAAGTTTATATCACAAGTCTTGGCTTGAATTTGAGCAACCTAAAACAAAAAAAAGAACACACAGAGAAGGGGGTTTATATTGATAATAATGTGTGGCTGGGGTCTGGTTCAATAATTTTACCTGGAGTAAAAGTTGGGGAAAATTCTGTGGTAGCTGCTGGAGCAGTGGTCACAAAAGATGTACCGCCAAATGTAATGGTAGCCGGGGTGCCAGCTAAAGTGATTAAAGAGATTTAAACTTTTTTCATTTCAATTAAATAAAAAACTGCTAGTAAATAACGGAAAAGAATTCTGGCAATTATTAAACC
>CAZDKR010000046.1:0-5231 GCA_964506375.1 uncultured Gammaproteobacteria bacterium | reverse complement strand
CCATAAAAATAGGTTAATATTAAAATTAGAGAGATTTGAACAATAGAACCAATACTTTTAATTTTATAAAGTTTGTTTTTTAATGCTTGTGATTGCAGAAAAGGCGTGCACAAAAAAACTACCGGTATGTTTAGTAAAGCAAAAGTAAATATTTGACTATAAAAAACACTTTCTAAATATTGCGGGAAAAGCAATTTAAATAGTGTGGGCGCTAAAAGCCAATAAACTATAACAATAAAAAGTAATACTATATAAAAAAGTCGCATTTTCTGATATAGCGTTTTTTTTATTTCTTCCGATTTTTTTTCGGAAAATTTTGGTAAAGCTAAATTGCTAATATTTTTCAAGACCCCCTTAATTTGTTCAGGTAAAGCAATGGCAATGGAATAGACAGCCAACTGGCCGGCGCCTAAAAAATGAAAAATTAGAATTTTATCAATTTGACTGGCTATTAAACTAATTATATTCATTAAACTTAAATGTTTACCATAAGAAATGCTTTCAGGATCTTCTTTTTTGTTTTCAATGTATTTTAAAGATAATTTTAAAACAATTAAACGCAATAAAGTGTAACTTGCCAAATAAATAAATAAAATAGCCAGCAGATTTTTAGTAAAACAAAGAGTAATAAAAATTGACAAAGAAGCAATTATTTTTATAAATATCCCATATTTTGAAGATACATCAAATCTCTTTTTCCCCGCAAGCAAAGAACCGTATAAGGAAAAAGAATCCATAAAGGGAATAAAAATAGCCGTAATTAAAAAAGCAAAGGTCAACTGAATGTTGCCCTGCAAATAATAATATCCAGCCAATCCTAAACTTGCTAAACCTCCTAATAATCCCCAGCGAATTTTTAATTTTAAGGCTGGCAGGAATGACCCGTCATTGCCTTGTGCAACAGCACGTGTAACCGCTGTGCCCATACCAGACAAAGTTGAAATGGCTAAAAGTCCTAATAAAGACAAGACGTATTTATAAGTACCATAAACCTCTTTAGGCAATAAATTGGCAAAAGCGATTGCTAATAAAAAAGTGGACACAGAAGAGATAATTTGCCCTAAACTTAGCCAAAATCCGCCCTTGGCTAAATACACCATATCTGTTTTGGTGTATTTTTCAGATCTGCGCAGCAGTCTGTATATTATCCTTTTTAATCTGATTATTATTAATTGAAACATTTACAATTGCAATTTAAAATTAATTTTACTGCCCGCCGCCGCTCAAAACAATTTTAATGGTTTTTAAAATAATAGAGATGTCCAAGATAAATGAGCGGTTTTTAATATAATATAAATCATATTGCAATTTTTCTAATGCGTCTGCTTCACTTGCCCCATAAGGAAAATTAACCTGAGCCCAGCCGGTTAAGCCGGGTTTAATTAATAATCTTTCTTTATAATAAGGAATTTTCTTTTCTAATTTTTCAATAAATTCTGGCCTTTCTGGTCGCGGCCCAACAAAGCTCATCTCGCCGCGTAAAATATTAATTAGTTGCGGAATTTCATCAGCCCTGGTTTTGCGTAATATTTTGCCAATTTTAGTCACCCGAGGATCATTTTTCTGTGCCCATTGCGGACCATTTACTTCAGCGTTTTTATACATCGTTCTAATTTTAATGGCTAAAAACTTTTTGCCGCTCCTGCCTGTCCTTTGTTGAGTAAAAAGAAATGATCCCGGGCTGTCTAATTTTACAAGCAGGTAAAGAAATGGCAAAAAAGGAATTGATATTATTAACAGGACAAAAGAAATGATAATATCAAAAATCCTTTTGACAGTTTCATAAATGATTTTTTGACTCTCTTTCAAATTTTCTAAAAACCAAATCTGACCAATGGAGTTAACAGGAATTTTGCCGGTAAATTTTTCAATAAAGTTAGAAAGGTCATAAAAAGCAATCTTTAACGGCAGGCATTCATAAAGCTTGCTGACTAATTCAGGATTTTGGTGGGGATTTAAGGCGGTAACAATAGTCCTTATTTTTTTAATTTTTACCAACCCGGCTAGAGAATGGGGGGGATTAATAATTTCTACGCCTAGATTATCTTGTTGAAATAACCCTTTTTGTCCTTGAGGAATAATGCCTACAACTTTAAAACCTAATTGAGGTTTGGA
Organism: uncultured Gammaproteobacteria bacterium; assembly: GCA_964506375.1. Classification (GTDB taxonomy): domain Bacteria; phylum Patescibacteriota; class Patescibacteriia; order UBA2196; family UBA2196; genus CAZDKR01. Next base: position 3,116 of record CAZDKR010000046.1, on the reverse strand, counting down.
ATTTATTTCTTGAGCCAAATTTATGGTCAGGTCATTTAAGCCAATAATCAAAATGTTATTTTGGAATGGCTTTATTTTAGCTAATTGATTAAATAAATGGCGCCACAAGCTAAACAAAATTGACAAAATAATTAATTCTAAAAATAAATTAGTTTTAGGCGCAATACCGGGTTTGATAAGATAGAAAAAAGCAATGGCTACCCCAGCGCACCAGGCTAAACTTTTAAGAAGTGTTGAATAAAAAGCTATGTTATTTTTAGCAATATTTAAACTGTAAAGCCCGGAAATGTAAAAAATTATTAACCAAACAAAGAATATCAAAGTAAACGGCAAAAAGTGCTGAGCCCATCTTTCTGGGGTAACTGATTCCCTGTATCGGATTAAAAGCGTTAACCATAACGAAAGATAAAGAGTGCCAATATCTCCAATAAGCAATATTATATGTTTAAGTTTAGTCATAAAGTCAGACATACCTAATTTCTGATTTCTGCTATTTTATTATAGTTTTTTATGGCATTTTTGGCAAATTGCTGTAAACCTAAAACTTGTAACTTGCAAAAACAATTTATATAAAAATTGCAAGTTACGAATTATAAATTGCGGACTACTGACTGCCCATTATTGCCCAAAAAATTAAAATATATTATAATGAAATCAATATTATTTTGAACAAGCAATATGTCCAACCAAAAAACAACCGAGTACCTTTTATGGTCCCTCAAAGGTGCGCTTTACTTAATTTTACTTACACCTCTTTTAGTCTCTCCAAAATATCTGTTTCCGTTTATCACTACTAAAACGATTTATTTTAGACTGCTGGTTGAATTGGCTGTCTTGTTGTATATAACTTTGGTAATGATTGCCCCAGAATTTAAGCCAAAGATGACAAAGTTATCCTGGGCAGTGGTGGCATTTGGGCTAATTATTTTTATAACTGGCATAACTGGAGTTGATTTTTACAAAACATTCTGGGGCACAATTGAAAGGGGAGAAGGATTTTTAACTATCTCGCATTTAATAACTTATTTTCTGCTTTTGACTTGGGTTTTGAAATCCAATAAAGAATGGTTCAACTATCTTACTGCAGCTGTGGGCGTAGGAGTTTTGGTTGATTTTTACGCCCTTCTTCAACAAGCTGGAGTAAAGCACTTTTTTTTATTCGGCCGCATCATCCACCCTGGCGAAAGTCGGCTTTCAGCCACTATTGGCAATGCGGCGTTTTTAGGCGCCTACACTTTGGCTAATTTTTTCTTAAGTTTATTATTATTTTTAAAAAGAAAGCATTTAGCTTGGAAAATCGCCTTTACCAGCGCAATTATTCTTAACTTTTATGTTTTATTTCAAACTCGGACCAGGGGCGCGCTATTGGCTTGGGTAATAGTTTCTATTTTATTATCTCTTTTCTACGCACTTAAAAGCCCTAATAAATTAAAAAAATACGTTGCCATTGGTATTCTATTCTTGATTATTGCTACCAGCTTTACTATTTGGCTGAACAAAGAAAGTAATTGGGTACAAAAAAACCACACTTTGAAACGACTGGTAAGCATTTCGCGCCATGATATTACTACTGAATCAAGGCTTTTGGCTTGGGATACTTCTTGGAAGGGTTGGAAAGATAGGTTTCTGTTAGGATACGGCTGGGAAAATTATAACATTGCTTTTAATAAATATTTTCACGCTGAAATTTTCAAAGACGCAGGTTCGCAGCTTTGGTTTGATCGGGCGCATAATACTATTTTTGATGTAGCTGTGGCTACTGGAATTTTTGGTTTAATTTGTTATTTAGTAATTTTCGGCTTAGCGCTTTATTATTTATTTAAAAATTTAAAAACAGACTTTGACCTTTCTGTAATTTTAATCGCCTTACTGGTAGCGCATTTTTTACAAAACATTTTTGTTTTTGATGTCCTGGCTTCATATATAATTTTGTTTATGACCTTTGCACTGGCAAACTTTAGCGCAATGCAAAAGAAGAATCAAAGCAATCAAGAAGTAAATTTAAATACTAAAAAGGAATTTAATGTTTTGACCTTTAGCATTGCCCTGATTGTTATTTTATTTGCTGCTTATATTTTTAATATCAAACCTGCGCAAGCTAATAGAAAATCAGTTAAGGCCTTGATTGCCGCTAATTCTAACCAAGAAAAGCAGGCAATTAAATTTTTCCAAGAGGCCATTGAAATGAAAACGTACCAAACCCCAGAGATTAGACAAAAATTAGTTGATAACATCATTCTATATAATAAAACAAAAAATGGTCTAACTAAAGCTGAAGTATACAAAAACTTTAAAATTGGCATTGAAGCTATTAAGGACAACATCCGCGAGCATCCGCTTGATGTGCAAAATTATTTATATTTAATGGCAGTTTTAAACAAAGCCGGAGCTTATGATGCCAAGTATTATGATGAAGTAATTAAATGGGGAGAAAAAGCCCTTGTCCTGTCACCTACCAGGCCTCAAATTTATTTTGAAATGGGTCAAGCCAGAGTAAGCCAAAGAAGGTTTGAGCAGGGGATTGAATATTTTAAAAAAGGCGTTGAATTAAATCCTAAGACCATGGAATCTCATTGGAATTTAATGGCAGCATATATTATTGCAGGCAAAGATAAAGAAGCAGAAAAGGAATATAATTTAATGAAAAAAAATGGCTATAATTTTGACAACTCCCAAAATTTAAATCGCCTGTATAATATCTACCTGGCGGCCGGAAGAAGCGACAAAATGGTTAAAATTTTAGAAAAACTGGTTGCTTTAGAACCGAGCGGAAGAAATTATGCCCGCTTAGCTGCTGGATACAAAATAATAGGGGAATTGGAAAAAGCCAAAGCCGCAGTTAAAAAAGCTGTTGAACTGGACCCATCACTTTCTGCTGAAGCAGAAAAGTTTCTAAAGGAATTGCCTGCCGAATAAATTGTTAAATTGCCCAAATCATCCAAGAATGGCTAAAATTAAATAAATTTTATTTCATAAATATTTGTCGTCTAAAAATCAGCGGATCGGACCAAATTAGACGACAAAATTTTTTGAGCAAAAAACACTAAAACACTTAAACACTTAAACACTGGAGCACTTAAACATTGAAACAAAGAAGTGGCGCCTTTAAAGGGGCT
>CAZDKR010000045.1:0-5693 GCA_964506375.1 uncultured Gammaproteobacteria bacterium | reverse complement strand
TTCTCCATAACCACATCAACTTTCCAGCCAGTTAATTGAGCAGCCAGTCTTACGTTTTGCCCCTCCTTGCCAATGGCTAAAGAATATTGATCTTCCTTAACATAAGCTTTGGCAGTTTTATCTTTCTTATTTAATTCTACTTTCAATACCTTAGCCGGCGCCAAAGCATTAATAATAAACTTCTCGTCATCTTCATCCCATTCAATAATATCAATTTTTTCCCCGCCTAATTCATTAATAACAGTTTGAACCCGGGTGCCCCTTTGACCAATACAAGCACCTATTGGATCCAAATTTTCCTCCTTAGCCCAAACCGCAATCTTTGACCTAAAGCCCGGGTCACGGGCAATAGACTTTATTTGAACCGTGCCCGCATTAATCTCTGGCACCTCTAATTTAAACAGCTTTCTTAAAAGCTCAGGATGCGAACGCGAAACGTTCACCTCTGGTCCCTTAGAAGTCTGCTCCACTGACTTTAGATAAAATTTCATTCTAACACCTGGGTTGTACTTTTCAGTCCTAAGCTGATCAATCGGCAACATCAAAGCAGTAATATTGCCTAAATCAACTAAAACGACTCGGCCCTCCTGGCGCTGAATAGTACCAACAATCAACTCACCGACTTTTTCTTTATATTGGTTATAAAGCGTATCCCTCTCTGCTTCACGCAACTTTTGAATAATTACCTGTTTAGCAGTCTGGGCCGCCATACGACCAAAGTCAGCCGGCACCTCTAATTGCCGGACAAACTGGTCGCCAACTTTTAACTTCTTATCTTCTTTTCTAGCATCAGACAAACTAATCATGGTACGGGGGTTAAAACGTTTTTCTTCATCTAATGCTTCCCCTGCTATCACTGAGGACCCTGAATCCCTCTGAGAACCCTGAGATTTTTTCTGAGTCCCCTGTGCCTTCTCAGAGTTTTCAGTGATTGCAGTCTTCTTATCCTCTTTCTTTATTTCCCGCTTTCCTTGCATCTCTCTTAACATTTCTTCACTTACTTTCTTGCCCTCCTTTTTCAATTTTTCAATCTCCTCTTTCATCTGCTCATATTTTTCTTTAAGCTCATCCTTCACCACTTCTTTTACATCAAAAACCTCAAAATTGCCGGTTGACAAATCAAATTTAACTTTAATATTTTGAGTTCTCTTGTTGCCAAAATCCTTGCGATAAGCAGCAGCCAACGCTTCTTCTATAGTTTCCTTAACTGATTCCAGGCTTAATCCTTTTTCTTCACAAATTTGTTGAATGGCTAATGATAATTCTTCTGACATATAGAAAATTATCCACATCTTTCTACTTAGAAATATATCCAAGCAGATTAACGCGGATGGTTAATAAACCGCAAAATACTAATTAAACTCTCAAAAACATAAACAAGCACTTCGCACGCTTATTTATGCTTTTGTGTTTTTGTATAAAAATGTATTTTACACTAACTAATCTACAAATTGCGAATACAAATCTACACAAATTACAAATTAAAATTATTGTCCTGACACAAAATCAAATTTGATCATGGATTGAAAATTCTAATATAAATATAATAAAAAAACTAGTTTACCCTATTATAAACTAGCCTACTTATACTCTATACCAAAAACCTAAAGCTGTCAAACAAAAATTTAGATTGTCATGCGCATTGATTAATGTGCGTATATTCTGCTAATTTATGCCAATTATTAATATGCCAATTATTAAAGCAATTGCGCAGTGCGTCAGAAAATAATTGGCATAAGGCCATACTGAACAGCTGTCTTTTTTATTCAAAAGCAACGCTAAAACTATATTCCTAATGTTGGCGCATCTGGCGGTGGCGGGGGAGGGGGAACATGTTCACCTCTTTCACCCTCTTCATTTTTATTGTTTTCTTTGTCCGCGCCCAAGCCAGATTCAGAATCAGAAACTTGGTCAGGAACATCAGGTTTATAACTTCCTTGCTTATTTTCTAATTCTTCCTTTTTCTCTCGAACTTGCTGCTCTTCAGCCAAATCAGAGCGGTCTTGGGTTTTATCTAAAGACTGAAAAGCTCCTTTCTCTTTTTTTCCATTTGTTTTTATCTTGACTTTTTCCTCCTTATCTTGAACTTGATTAAAACTTTTCCCTTTTTTTAAATTAACTAGCCAGAAAACAATCAGCAGAACAGCAAGTGCTAAAACAATAATAATTAAAATTTGCCACCATTTGAACTGTTTTGTCTCATCTGGTTTATTAGACGCGCTTTGGCCCTGGCCATCGACAGCAGGAGGGCTTTGCTCTCCTGATTCAAGCGCCTTTTGGTTTTTAGCCGCGGCAGCAATTTGCCCTAAGGACTGACTAACAAAAATAGGTTCGGAAGGCAAAACAATAAACCTTAAAACATTTGACCGGCCACTTTCGTTTCCTCTGGGATTAACATCTTTTGCCCAAATTTTGTGAAGCCCAGAAGACAACGGCTGGCTATACTCCCAAGCAAAATTTGTTACACCCGAAGGGTGAGGGTCTGGCATAAACTCTCCAACCAATTTGCCATCCAAGTAAATCTTCACATAATGTTCATTATGCACCAAACCAGCCACTATTAACTTATTATCTTGGGTAACTAAACCGTTTTTCGGCTTTACAAGGGTTGGGGCCGGAACCGGAGGTACAAAATCGCCCATTTCCTGGGGCAAATCAGGAGCTTCCAAAATCTGCTTAGTTTGTCTAACTTCAAAAATAATCTCATTGGAAAAGTTGCTTATTCTACCATCAGAACTTATTGCCCTTGCCCTAACCACATGGAAGCCGGGTGTTAGTTTTTTTTGCGGTTGATATTTAAAATCAGATACTCCGCCTTTAGGATTGGTAAAAAACACTTTGCCATCCAACTGGTCATCAATATACACCTCTAGTGTGTAATTTCCCCAAGCCAAGCCCACAATCCAGGGTTGCTGATAATTAGTTTCATAATTCAAAACCGGTTTAAAAAGCGTGGGAGCAGGAAACTGGGGTTGGTAATAAAAACTTAGGGTTGTAGTTGGGCTTTGGGTATTATTAAAATATTCAGTCACCAGCTCCAAGTTATGCTGACCAAAAACTAAATTAGCTGGGAGTTTAATTTCAAAATCCTGCCAGCCCAAGGTACCTATCTTGTTCTTTGAATAACCAATAAAATTGTTGTCTAAAAACACTTTAACTTGGCTGTAATTTAAAGCCACTCCCTTAACTACAACTTCTCCAGTTAAAACCTGACCATCTTTAAAAGAAGTAATCTCTGGCGCTGGCACAAATTCTGAGGTTTCAGCTGCCTGGGCAAAATTAGTCAATAAAAAAACCGCTAAAATTAGCGATATCAAAACACAACCCTTCAGCATTTGGAGTAATTTGTGATTAGAGAAACAAAGCATATTCAAACTTTTGCGCGACCTTTATTTGCTTTATTTGCTTTATAAAGCTAAATTAATCAAGATAAACGGCGAAGTTCGGACTATTCAAAATCGAAATTCCAGTCCTGAGTAATTCAGGATTGAAACTCCGATACAAACGGGATCCTCGCCTGCCTCTTATTTATTTTTATTTTTGTTTCTCTGTTTGTTTTTTGCTGTTTTAATTTTTAATAAAAGTAAACCTCAACAGCATCAATAGGCGATTGTTTAAGCTTAAAACATTTTATTAAATGTTGTCAAGGGGCATTTTTATACAATTTTTGCACATACTTTCCACAACAATCTTAGCGCTTCAAATCCTTATAAAGCAACTATGTGCATAAAACATTTGTAATACAATATCATTCTTTTGTTATGCCAAAAAATTTTATAAGATAATGTTTAAATATACTTAAAATGGCTAATTTTAGCCAATCTTGTCTGATAATCAAGCTCTATTGCAATTGAATCAAAACGATAATTCTGGTCAAACGGATATTTATTATCCTTTAAATATTTATTGGCAGTTTTAGCTAATCTTAGCCGTTTTTTCTTGTTTATTGACTCTTCTGGCCAGCCAAAATCATTAGAGGTGCGGGTTTTAACTTCTACAAAGACTATTTCCTGAGTATCTTTGTCTTGGACAATTATATCCACTTCTCCTCCTTTAATATGGTAATTTTTGGCTAAAATTAGGTAATTTTTATTGATTAGATATTTAATAGCCAATTTTTCGCCCAAGTTGCCAATTTGTTTTTTAGTGTGCATATTAAAATATCCTACTTTGCCTTAAACCCTATTGTTACCTTTGTTGTATTTATAAATCAGACAAAACATAACTTAAATTCCACGGGCTGGCTATAACAGACAGGCTTTTAATTTAAAATTAAAAATCAAAAATAAAAAATTAAAAACAAAAAACCAAAAAATAAAAATGAAAAGTAATTCACTTCTAAACCTTTAAATTCTTGGCTCATAAAGGATTTTCAAATCTTTTGTATTTTAAATTTTAATATGCATTTTTGACTTTTGGTCTTTTATTTTTGGTTTTTAGTTTATTCGCCGTAATCCAATAGAATCATTAGAGCTTTTAGGACCAAAGGAACCAAGGTGGATAAACAGGATTCTTTATAAATACTTCTCCTTTTCTCTTCTTTCTTCAATCTCCTTTTGCATTTTTTTCATCTTTGTCATTGACCAACGCAAGATAGATGCCAACCAAACCAAAGCGCCAATCAGCCACAAATACCAAAACAATGGCATTGATAAAAAATAGACCCGCTGCTGGCGGAAAAATAATAAAAATAAACCAACAATGCCCAGGGTTGCAAAACAAACGGTTAACTTCTGCCACAATTTCTTATTTGGCACGTCCTTTTTCTTTTCCTGCTGGCTTGCAATTAATCGAGCTGCTAAAGAAAAAATCAGACAAAAGCCAAAAAGAATATAGAAAAACTTAGCAAAATTTTCTGACATTGATCCTAAGGCTGGGTTAAAGATAAATTTAGGTGAAATAAGACGAGAAAAATTAAGGAACATAGGCTTGTTGTCGCGGAAATTAGAAATTGATAGTTTGTTGCCGCGCTTTAATTAATTCTAATCTTCACTCCTGAATATCCAGGATTGTAAATTTTCCTGCCTTATCAGCAGACGAACCTGCCTGAGCAGACAACTTCTAATTTTAGTATAAAATAAAAAAATTTATTTAGCAAAATCTTCAAAACGCATATCTGCTTGCCTGCTCGGGAACACAGTCCTGAATGCTTAGGATACGGAATTGATTCATTGCGCAAACAAAAAAAGCCTCTTTCGGCTTATCTTTTGACGCAAAGGTTAACATCAACACTAAGTGATACTTTTTAGTACACAGCCAGGTTTTTATCCTCAAACAGTTCTTCAAAACTATACTTTTCTATCCCAATTAAATTCTGACCGACATATCCTTGCTGAAATTGGTAATAAAATTTTTGGCTTTCTTCTGTTTTAACTTGTTCACTAAATTCAAAAACCTGATTTTGCTCCTGACGAAGGTTAGCTTTTTGGTCTATCAACCTCAATCCATAGGCAAACAAAACAAAAAATAAAAAAGTAATTAGAATTTCAAAAATTACTTTTTTGGAGTCCAAAATTTTTTGTTCAGTCTGCCCAAATTCAGCCAAGACGATCTCAGCTGGATTTAATTGTCTCCAAGTTTGAAAATATTGTGAAGCCATATTGTTTTTTATTTTTGTTTTTATTAAAAAAGAGTAGAACATTTCTACTCATTTTCTGTTTTTATTATAGCATGAAATTAGAAAAAAGTCAAAA
>CAZDKR010000044.1:0-5694 GCA_964506375.1 uncultured Gammaproteobacteria bacterium | reverse complement strand
TTCTAAAGTTGCCAAAAAGGAGACGCAGTAAAAATCTGGATAAACCATAAAAGACAGTTAAAACTCCACTTTTACATTTTCCCTTTCGCTCTCATTAGGCACTTCAAAATAATCATACTTCTTAAATTTCAACCACCTAGCCACTATGTTGTTAGGAAACACCTGAATTTTAATATTGAAATCACGCGCGTTGCCATTATAAAACCTTCTGGCTGCTTGGATTTTGTTTTCAGTGTCAGAAAGTTCGTCCTGAAGTTTGGCAAAATTTTCAGAAGCTTTAAGCTCTGGGTAATTTTCAGCCACCGCAAACAATGTCTTTAGGGTGCCGGACAAAATATTTTCTGCCTCAGCTTTTTCATGGGGCGTACCGGCGCTAACGGCCTGCGCTCTGGCTTGAGTTACTTTTTCAAAAAGCTCTCTTTCATGAGCGGCATAACCTTTAACTGTCTCTACCAAATTAGGGATTAAATCATGGCGCCTTTTTAATTGGACATCAATATCAGACCAAGCTTCTTTGGTGCGATTATTTAATTTAATCAAGCCATTATAGACCCTGATTAACCACAAAACGAACAAAACAACAATACCTAAGATAATGTAAAGAAGGTAGTTCATAGTTCAAACAAAATTCATGAATCATGAATTATGAATCATGAATTAATAATTAATTATAGTTTTATTATAACACATTCATTAAAATATTAAAACGCCAGAACATTAAAATACCTTTTAATCTGACAGCTGTTTCTGATTATCTTTATTTTCGTATTTTAATGATTAAAAAGTTAAACAGACTCTCCGCTGACAATTTTGAAGTTTTTAATTTCAAATCAACTTCTTGCAATCCCCGGTAAATTTTTTCTAACTCTTCAAAACTATATTTTTTGCTTTGAGCAATTGATTTTTGGACCACAAAAGGATGAAGCCCAAGTTCCTTGGCCACAAAATTATAATTAACAAACCTTTCTTCTCCTGCCACTTCTTTAACCTGAATCAAAATCCGAAACTGCCGAATAATCATACTTAACAAATAAATAGGCTGCATACCTGTTTCCAGTTGCCTATTTAACAGTTCCAATGCTTTTACTTTATCACCATGACCAATTGCATCAGTTAAATTAAAAATATTGTCATCAAAATTGGGCTGAGTTAAAAGCCTGACGTTTTCTAAGGTAATATTTTTGTTATAAGCTAATAATTTGTCCAGCTCGCGGGAAAGTGCCCATAAATTATCATTGCCAACCATTAACAACTCTTCTAAGGCTGCTGGCTCAATTTTGCCTCCAGAGTAGTTAGGGTTATTCTTCACATAATCTCTTGCCCATTTTTTTAATTCCTCTCCTTTTAAAAAATCAAATTCAAAAACTCCGCCCCCGCCTCCTTTGGGGGAAATTGATAAAAATTTATATAAAGATGTCTTTTTGTCAACCTCTTCTTCGTAAAAAATTAAAATGTCGCCTTTTGATAATTTATATTGCCTGAAAAATTCTGCCATCTCTCTTTGGCTTTTGTTTTGAGATAAATTCTCAATTACAAACAACCTTTTTGTTGACAGCAAAGAGGCGCTGGCAATCTTGTTTCTAAGCTCATTAAAACTAATTGACTGGCCATTAATTTTTTGTATTTCAAAACTATCCTGATATTTTTTTATCAATTCTTTTAATTTCTCGCGGGAGCGATAGGTGTCTGGGCCAAAAAGAAAATAAAGCATATTTCTTTAAATCACGAAATATAATTAATTCGTGCTGCAGCCGCAGGATCCACTGCAACCCGCACTTAAAACATTTTAACACACTAACATACTAACATTTTAACATACTCTTTTTGTCATGCTAATAGCACAAACGCAAGACCAGCGGGTAACAATCAAACGCAAAAATCCTATAACTATTTATTATCAAGACCGCCTGCTGTTTTTATAATAACTTTTTCTGTTTCTTTTAACGTCTTCTCCATTAAACCATTAATATCTAAATTCTTTTCTGCTTCTCTCACTTCTAATGGCCTGGCTTTAGTTGCTGGATTTTTAGGCAAAAACATAGAACAACAATCATCTCCTGGTTGCACTGAAATGTCATAAGTTCCTATTTTCTTAGCCAGCTCTATAATCTCCTGCTTGTCTAAGCCAATCAAAGGCCGATAAATCGGCAGAGTGACGACCTCTGAAATAACTTGCATATTTTCAAGGGTCTGAGAAGCAACCTGCCCCAGGCTATCTCCTGTAACAATTCCTCTTGCCCCGCACTGACCAGCCAACTTCTCTGCCAAGCGCAACATAAACCGACGATACAAAACGATTCTTAATTTAGCAGGGCATTTAATTAAAATTTCTTTTTGAATAGGAAGTAAAGGCATTAAATAAACATCACTTTCTGTTTGAAATTTATTTAAAGACTCAATTATTTGACGCACTTTATAAATTGATTCTCTGGACGTTTGGGGATAACTATGAAAATGAACATAAACAAGCCTTGCGCCGCGTTTCAGCATTAAATACGATGCCACTGGCGAGTCAAGGCCGCCCGATATTAAACTTACCAACACGCCACTTGAGCCAACAGGCAGTCCGCCTATGCCTGCTTTTTTATGGCTGTAAATAAAAGCGCCTTGCTGAGTTAACTCAACATTTAAAACCCAATCATAATTTTTAATATCCACCTGCAAGGGAAAATTTCTTAAAAGCGCTCCGCCTAAAAATTTTTGGGCTTGGGGTGAAGTATAAGGCAAATTTTTGTCTGAGCGCACCACTGTAACACGGAAAAATCTGCCTTGCTGATGCCAACCTTCTTTTCTAACCACTTCTACTACCTGTTTGGCTAATATTTTCAAATCACATGAGCCAATATAGGCAAAAGCAAAGTTGGCAACGCCAGGCACAAAACTTAAAATACTTTCTACCTCCCTTAGGTATTTTTTAAATTCCTTACCAAATACCAGAAAACGCCCGCTAATTTTCTTTACCTTTAGATTGAACCTGTTTAATCTTTTTTGGATATCTCCTTTTAACTGCGCCTCAAAATTGCCGCGATTTTTACCCTTTAATCCGATTTCGCTATAATGAATTACAATAACTTGTTCCATAGAATAAAAAAACAAAATAAATACTTGCACCCTTCTGCGTCCCAAGTGCTCGGGGCGCAAAAATTTAAATTATTAAAATCTTGATATACCAAAATAACAAAGGTGCCTGAAATAATTATTTAAGGCACCTATTTATTTTTTAGTCAAGTTATTAATGGTCCTGATTCGCAATTCATTTCTGCGCCTATATCTAACAATCTAATTTCTTGAACCACCGCTGTTCCTGGGATGTTTCAGGGGTCGATGGAAATTATTATTACTTCGACGCTCACCGCGGCTAAATTGAGAATTGCCCCTTCGCGAACCAAACGACCCAGACCCTCTTTTAATCTTGCTAAAATCAAAATTTGTTCCAATCAAAGTTAAATTGATTCTGCCCTGCTCATCAATTTCTTTAACTTTAACCGGGATAACATCACCCACTTCAACCACATCAGTAACTTTATTTACTCTAAATGGTGCCATTTCTGAAATATGAATTAAGCCTTCCTGATGAGGTAAAATTTCCACAAAAGCCCCAAAATCCATCAACCGGGTTACTTTGCCTTGAAAAATTTCCCCAACTGCCACTTCTCTAGTAATATTTTTTATCCATTCAACAGCTTTGCTGGCCGCCTCTTCTGAAGTTGAAGTAACCATTACTAACCCAGAATCCTCAATGTCAATTGTCACGCCAGTATTATCAATAATCTCATTAATCATTTTTCCGCCCGGCCCAATAACATCTCTGATTTTCTCTGGATTAATTTGCAAGGTATAAATTCTCGGGGCGTAAGGCGAAAGTTCAGACCTGGGTTTCTCAATTACTGCTGACATCTTCTCCAATATTTTCAACCTCGCTCGCTTGGCGCCTTCTAAAGCCTCATGAACAACCTTTGAGCTAATGCCGGTTAAAGAAATGTCAAGTTGCAAAGCAGTAATCCCGTCTTTTGTGCCTGCTACTTTAAAATCCATATCACCTGAATGGTCCTCAATACCTTGAATGTCAGTCAATATCTTGTACTTCTCTCTGTTCTTTGGATCTGAAATCATGCCCATGGCAATGCCGGCCACCGCTTTTTTGATCGGCACACCAGCGTCCATTAAAGCCAATGACGAACCGCAAACCGAAGCTTGCGAAGACGAACCATTTGATGACAAAACTTCAGAAACCACCCGAATGGTGTAAGGAAATTCCTCTTTGTCAGGCAAAAGGGGCACCAAAGCTTTTTCAGCCAAAGCGCCATGGCCGATTTCTCGACGCCCTGGACCACGCATCGGCGCCACCTCGCCAACTGAAAATCCCGGAAAATTATAATGATGCATATATCTTTTTTTACCAGACACTTCCATTGTATCCAAAAGCTGTTCCTCTGATGGCGAACCCAAAGTTACAATTGACAACACCTGGGTCTCGCCGCGCTGAAAAAGACCAGAGCCGTGCGTTCGGGGCAAAACGCCAACTTCAATGCGAAGCGGGCGAATTTCATCCAAGGCGCGGCCATCAACCCTAATATTTTTCTCTAAAACCAATTTTCGGGCATGCTCATCTAAAAACTTTTCAATCATTTTTACCCCTTGGCTGCGTTCGTCTTTTGAAACCTCATTATCTTCTTTTAAAACACTTTCCACGTGCTCCTTAAGTTCTTCGATTTTTTTATGATATTCTTCTTTAGACCTGCAATTAAAAATCTCTCCGACCTTTTCTGCTACTATCTGGCCGACTTTTGCTTCTAATTTTTGAACCGCTTCTTTTTCTTCTTCAGATATTTCTTTGCCCAAATCCATTTTCTCCTGACCAACCCTTTCCTGAACCTGCTCAATTAGTTTTAAAGTTCTCCTTAAATGCTTCATACCAAACTCTAAGGCTTGTTCAATCACCTCTTCTGCAACCTCTTTAGCTCCTGCTTCCAGCATTACAATTTGATCCTTAGTGCCGGCAATTACCAAATCCAAATCTGACTTTTGGCGGGCTTCATAAGTTGGATTTAAAACCCATTCAAATTTGCCTTTTTCAGTTGACGACTCAATTCTGCCCACCCTCACAGCGGCTATTGGGCCAAGCCAAGGGATATCTGAAATAGCCAAAGCGCAAGAAGCGGCGTTTAACCCTAAAATATCAGGGTCGTTTTCATTGTCAAAAGACAAAACTGTCAAAACAACCTGAACATCATTTCTAATTTCCTGCGGAAACAACGGGCGGATAGAACGATCTACTAACCGGCCAGACAAAATTGCCTCATCAGAAGGACGACCTTCTCTTTTAACAAACCTTGAGCCTTTAATTTTCCCAGCCGCATAAAGTTTTTCATCATAATCAACTAATAAAGGGAAAAAATCAACCCCTTCGCGAGGTTGTTCTGAAATGCAAGCAGTAGCCAAAACCACAGTGTCTCCATATTGGACAGTGCAAGAAGCGTTTGCCTGCCCGGCCAAATGGCCAGTTTCAATTTTTAATTCTCTGCCGCCGATATCAGCGGAAAATAATTGTTTTTTTGACATAAGAACCATCTCCTTTCCTTGATCACCACACTCCAGACTTTGCTATTAAGCCTGTATGTTTGATGACCAAGGAAATTTAGTAACCAGTAACCAGTAACCAGTAACCAGTAATTTTAATTTTTAGATAAGTTT
>CAZDKR010000043.1:0-5704 GCA_964506375.1 uncultured Gammaproteobacteria bacterium | reverse complement strand
GATAGTCCGATCTTTATGGAGACATAAAGTTAACAAATATGAACCGTCCTAAGGTAGCGAAGTTCCTTGTCAACTAATTATTGACCTGCACGAATGGCATAACGGTCTGAGCGCTGTCTTAAAAAGGGACTCGGTGAAATTGCAATGCCGGTAAAGATGCCGGCTACTCACAGTTGGACGAAAAGACCCCGTGAAGCTTTACTACAGCTTGATATTGAGTTATTTTCTAGTATGTTCAGAATAGGTGGGAGGCCAATGCTTCGCATTGGCTCGCGGAAGAGCATTGAAGCAGCAATTGCTTTGCAATTGCTGGCGCAGAATAACGCGGAAAATTTTTTCTGCGTAGTTCCGCGATACGAGACCTAACGAAGTTGGGTCAAGATATTCTGCGTAATTCAGCGGGCCGCTGCGGAGCAGCGGCCAACAGTGAGATACCACCCTTATTAGTGAATAACTCTAATCCCGAGTTCTCGGGAGACAGTATCTGGCGGGTAGTTTGAGTGGGGCGCTCACCTCCTAAAAGGTAACGGAGGTATTTACTAAGGTTGGCTATCCCGAGATGGAAATTCGGGATATAGGGCAAACCCACAAGCCAGCTTTACTGCGAGACCCACAAGTCAAGCAGTTGCGAAAGCAGAAGTTAGTGAACCGACCATCCCAAATAGGCGGGTGGAAGATCATTGAATAAAAGCTACTCCGGGGATACTAGTTTTGTGTCCCTCCCGATAGGTAACTATCGGGATAGTAGGCGGCTAATAACGGTGAAGTCCGCTAAAATCTCGTTTTGCGGGATCCAAGGCGGATAATACCGTGGGAAGTCGAAGGAATTGTTAATAAGTTTATGAAACTCTCTTTAAGACAAAAAAATATTCTTTATGGCTTGATTTTAGGCGACGGGTATTTGCAAGAAATAGGACAGAAAAACGCAAGGTTAAGACTAGAACACTCTGAAAAGCAAAAAGAATATATTGATTGGAAGTTTAAAGAACTGAAAAATGTTTTTAACTCAAGGCCTAAAAGGATAAAACGCATTCATCCAAAATCCAAGCAAGAATACATTTATTATCGCTTGCAAAGCAATTCATCGCCAATCTTAGGCAGATTAAGAAGATGGTTTTATCAGGGAAACAGAAAAATAATTCCCCAGCAGATATCAAAATTGTTAAAATCGCCTTTAACTTTGGCGATTTGGTATATGGACGATGGGTATTATTGCAAGAGGGATAAATCAATTCGTATTTATCTGCCAAAATATGAAAAGGATGAAATAAATTTATTGATCCAGGCGTTAAAAAATAATTTTGGCGTTGATGCAAGGTTTTATTGTCGGCCTGACAAGGAAAGCTGTCAGTTAAATATAGTTGGAGAAAATATGAAAAGATTTTTTTCTATTATTTCTCCTTATATTATTAGATCATTAAGATACAAAATTCCTTCTGACCCCGTAACGACTGAGGACGAGAATTAAACTTATAGAGTCCGAGATTCTGGATAAAACCAGGATAATACGCCGCACTCCCGGTCCTGCAGCCGCGGGACGGGATGAAGATATAGTCTACTCCCTAAAGTAATTTAGGGCGGAAGTACAAAAGTGAACAGGCTAGTCGGGCCCAAGAGTCCATATCGACGGCCCGGTTCGGCACCTCGATGTCGGCTCATCGCATCCTGGGGGTGGAGAAGCTCCCAAGGGTTGGGCTGTTCGCCCATTAAAGCGGTACGCGAGCTGGGTTCAGAACGTCGTGAGACAGTTCGGTCTCCTATCCACTGTGAGCGCTAAATCTTGAGGAGCTTCTTCCCTAGTACGAGAGGACCGGGAAGGACGAACCTCTGGTCAACCAGTTGTCCTGCCAAGGGCATCGCTGGGTAGCTAAGTTCGGGTAGGATAAACGCTGAAGGCATATAAGCGTGAAGCCGTCTCCAAGATAAGGATTTTGCCTCCTGGAAGACTACCAGGTCGACCCTTCGACTCTTCAGCTATGCTTAGATTTTCTAAGAAAGCTGGAGGGCAGTGAATTCAAAGTTTTACTTTGAGTTCATTTGGTCGGTCCATCGGCTGACTTTAGGATTTCTTGGATCCTAAGTTTGCCGAAGGATGATAGGCGGACGAGTGTAAGTTCAGCAATGAATTTAGCTAAGTCCGTACTAATCAGGCAATGTTCTAATATCCTTTTAAGGGTTTTTGTTGTTTAAAAATCAAAAATTAAATAACAAAAGGTAAAACAAAAGTATTTTTTTAATAGAGCGCATTGTGCTGGTGTCTTTAGCGAAGGTGTTACACCCGATTTTTGCTTCGTTTCGGCGAAGCGAGCCATCCCGAACTCGGCAGTTAAGCCCTTCAGCGCCGATGATACTATCTTTTGGGAAAGTAGGTCGACGCCAGCACAATGCGCTCTATTTTTATTTGCGCAGCAAGCGGGTCCTGATTCCGGGTGCCTTGAATCAGGATTTCATTTTCGAGCAGATAAGCAAATAAAAGCCCGTTCTATGAGTGAATGGGTTTTTTAATTTTTTGCCTCCTAGAAATAAAAATGATAAGATTAAAAAGGCATTCTTTTTGCTGTTTTATAAGATCCATTGGTTTTCCTTCACATATTTTATTCAACAAAATATGTAAAGGATTATTTAGATTATTTAGGACAAATTTAAAAAATGCAAATAATTGCTGACTTGCATATTCATTCAAAGTATTCCCGCGCCTGTTCGCAACAGTTGACTTTGGAGAACATTGATAAATATAGCCGAATGAAAGGCGTTGATGTAGTGGCTACTGGGGATTTTACTCACCCGCTTTGGTTTAAGGAATTGAGAGAAAAATTGATAGAAAGAGAACCAGGGCTGTATGTATTAAAATCCGAAACAAATGCGAGACCTACCAGATTCTTGTGTTCAGTTGAAATTTCTTGCATTTATTTTAAAAGCGGCAAGACAAGAAGGCTGCATATTGTAATTTTTGCGCCAAATCTTGAAACAGTTGAAAAAATAAATGTGGCTTTGGGCAAAATCGGGAATTTGTCTGCTGACGGTCGACCGATTTTGGGTTTGGATGCAAAAGAACTGGCAAAAATTGTTTTGGGTATTAATGAAAAGTGTATGATTGTGCCTGCACATATCTGGACTCCTTGGTTTGCTATGTTTGGTTCAAAGTCAGGCTTTGATTCAATTGAGGAATGTTTTGAAGAATATTCTAATAAAATTTTTGCCATTGAAACAGGATTGAGCAGCGACCCATTAATGAACTGGCGGGTGAAAAATTTGGATAAGGTTTCAATTATTTCTAATTCAGATGCGCATTCACTGCCAAATATTGCCCGCGAAGCCAATGTTTTTGAGCTTGATGAAAATCAGCTTTCATATGATGGGATTTGCCAAGTTATAAAAAGAGGAGATAAAAATAATTTTTTATACACAATAGAATTTTATCCTGAAGAAGGAATGTACCACTTTGACGGACATCGAGAATGTGGAGTAAGTTTCTCACCCAGTCAATCAAAAAAATTAAAAAACATTTGCCCGGTCTGTAAGAAACCGCTTACTATTGGTGTTTTGCACCGGGTTGAAGAATTAGCTGAAGCCAATCGGCCTGAAGGTTATATTGATACAAACAGAGTACCATTTAAAAAGTTAATTGAGTTAGACAAAATTATTGCAGAGAGCTTGAATATAAAATCTCGTGGGGCAAAACAGGTCCAAAATGAATATATGAACTTAGTCAATAGTTTTGGTAGTGAATTTGAAGTTTTGCTAAATGCGAGCGAACAAGACTTGGAAAAGATTACTTTGCCGCAGATTGTAGAAGGTATTAAAAGAATGCGCCAAGGCCGGGTTATTGTTAGGCCCGGTTTTGACGGGCAGTACGGAGAGATAAAAATTTTTGACCAAGATGAGAAAATAAATTACCAGAAAACCTTATTCAATTGATTGCAAATGTGGTTTTCTGGGTAACCCAGGATTATATTCCGCTCGCTTGTTTGAAAATAAAAATGCGGATAACAAAAAATCCCGAGAATTCGGGATTTTTTGCCCGCTTTGAGTCGCTGAAAACGAGATCGGTTTCCTCAAAAGAAACCTGCAAGATAAGCGGCAATCCTTGATATAACAGAAGGATTTTAGCAGCTCCCACGTTTTCTGTTTAAGCAAGGTTAAAAACTGCTATTAAAGCCAATTTACTGAATGTTACTTTCTTTTTGCAGTTTTCTTTTTCCTAACTACCCTTTTCTTTTTTGGAGCAGACTTTTTCTTTGTCACTTTTTTCTTTTTTGGAGCAGACTTTTTCTTTACCACTTTTCTTTTCTTGGGAGCTGTTCTTTTTTTTCTTTTAACCGGCATAGTTAATTTTTTTCTTTCTCCAAACACAAGCGACGAGCATGGGGAGAAAGGTTAATTAGTCTTTAAGTTAAATTTTTAAATAAGCAAGAAATTTTTCACATAAAATTTTTATAAATCATCTTGATTACTTTTCCACAGCTTTGTTTACATATTAATTATAAAACACTTTTTTTGTAAAGTAAATGATTTTTTAAAAAATTTTTACAAAAATTCGAGTCGCCTTCTTTTTTCTATTTGTTTCTGCGTTATGATATGTTTCTTTTTTCTGTTTTTGTGTTATAATAAATAATAGTACAAGTGGGGAAAACGTAATTTAACTTAATTTACAAAGTAAACATATGAAACTTTTTTCTTCTCATTCAAGTTATTTAGGAGTTGATATTGGTAGCGCTGGTATTAAGGTAGTTGAATTAAAGAATGAAAATGGTAGGCCTCGGTTAGTGACTTATGGCTTTGCCGAAGAACCAGTTGATATTGTTCATAACACTTCTCAGCGAATGCAAGATAAAATCGTGACTTTGTTGACTAAAATTTGCCAAGAAGCCAAGGTAACATCTAAAAAAACAATAGCCGCTTTGCCCAGTTTTTCGGTTTTTTCTTCTATTATTTCTTTGCCGCCCATGAATAAAAAAGAATTAGCCCAAGCTATTTACTGGCAGGCAAAAAAATTTGTTCCCTTGCCCTTAGAAGAGATGACCTTGGATTGGAAATTGCTAGCAAGTGACGTGGCTGCAATTGGCAAACAAGACAAAAATCCAAAAACGTCTTCTTCGCCGCCTGCTGGGATTAAACCAGATCAGCAAGGACATAAGGACATCTCCCAATCACATTTAGGGCAAACAGGCGCGCCTTCCTCACCTGATGTTTCTAGCATTTCTGAAAAACATTTAGAGAACAGCAAGCGGGACAGTACAAAAGATTTAAAGGTTTTAATTGCAGCTGCGCCTAAAAAATTGGTTATCAGGTATGTTAATGTTTTTAAAGAGGCGGGTTTGGAATTGTTAAGTTTAGAAACTGAAAATTTTGCTTTGGAAAGGTCATTGGTGGGCGGTGACAAAGCTCCGGTAATGATTGTTGATATTGGGGCAATTACTTCTGATATTTCAATAGTTGAAAATGGGATTCCTTTATTAAGTCGCAGCGTGGACAGTGGCGGAGAAGCCATTACCCGAGCAATCATTAACAGCATGCAAGTAGATAAAAAAAGAGCCGAGCAGTTTAAAAGAGATATTGGATTTCTGCCCGGTCGGGGCAATTTGCCAAAAGTAATTGAGAGCGCCATTGGTCCGATTATTAATGAAATAAAATATTGTTTTGACTTATATGCTTCCCATCAGTCATCCCAGGGAATAGAAAAAATAGTTTTAACTGGCGGTTG
>CAZDKR010000042.1:4136-5929 GCA_964506375.1 uncultured Gammaproteobacteria bacterium | reverse complement strand
AGGCTTCCTCGCTTTGAATGGCCCGCTTTTTATAACCTTCGCCAATGTAATAAATCTCACGCCCATAACAAGCTACAGGGTGTTCAAAAACTAATAAAACTTCCGCGGCAAAGCTGCGAGAAATAATCTGATTTAAAATTCAATTTTATACAAACTCTTTTAACAACTTCTTATTAAGCACAATCTTTTTCTTTATTAAAAGTTCTTTTTTTAGTTGCTCAAATCCATTTCTGTAAACTGGTTTCTGACTTTGATAAAAAACCCCAATTGGCAATTTGTCAGCCTCTTGCGCTTTGGCCCAAGCTAATTTTTTATTATTTATTCTATGCCCCCTCTCTTCTAACTTATAAATCCGCTCCTTATACCATTCTATTGTATTTAACTTGTTAAATGTCACGCATTGCTGCAAAACATCAATATGAGCAAATCCTTGGTGTTTGATGCCTTGTTTAATTAAATTGGTTAAATGCTGAATTTCAAAAGCCGCACCCCGGGCCACAAAAGTGGCGCCAACTGAAATTGATAAAGCCAATGGGTTAAGAGGTTGTTTAATTTCTCCCCAAGGAGTAGTCTTGGAAATATATCCTAAATCAGAAGTTGGCGAAGACTGGCCGGTAGTTAAACTAAAACTATGATTATTGCAAATAATATATGTTATGTCTGAGTTATATCTAGCCGTATGAACAAGATGATTAAGGCCTTCACCATACGCGTCACCGTCTCCAGCCACAGCCAATACTTTTAATTTGTGATTAGCAAGTTTAATACCTACTGCCACTGGTAAAGTTCTGCCATGAAGAGAATGGAATCCATAACACTTAATTGTGTTAGCCATATTGCCAGAACAACCAATACCATAAACAATTGCCGCATTATGAGATGGAATTTTCAACTCCGCCAAGGCGTTTTTAATGGCTGTCCAAATTCCAAAATCTCCGCAACCTGGGCACCAGGTGGGTTGACAGGAAGTATTGTAATCACTTCCTTTCAATGCCCCTTTAGGGGCGTTTTGTGATGAATTATTTGTTGAATTTGACATAATTTTATCTATCTTCTCGCCGCGAGCCCAAACTCTAAAAAATATTTTTTTAACTGCTCAGGCAAAATTTTAAATTCATTTTTTCCTATAAATAAATCGCAGATAATTTCTCTTAAACGCAAAATTTCTTTGAGGCGATTTTTATGCTTGGGGTCACTGAGAGTTAAATCAATCAATTCCAAACTTCGCCAGAATGATTTATCTTTTTGCTCCTGATTATTCTTCTCCTGCCAATAAAGAGCGCGACTAACCTCGCTACCAATGTTTGCCATTTGCTCGGCTAAAGAAAATTTATACCAACGTTCAGCTGAATTTTTATGGGCTAATTTCATAAATTTGAAACCACCAACCTCTCAACAATGTTTTTAATTTTATTCCTCACCTCTTCACTTTCAACTTGCATTGATCTGTTATTTTGACTTGGCTTGATATTAATTAAAGAATCAAACTCTAACCATTTATCCCTTTCTTCCCAGGGATAAATATTAAAACCCCACAAATTTTGTGATTTAGAGCCCGACTCTATCAGTTTTGCCTCAGCATCAGAATACCATTCTCCTCCAATGGCCATTATCCCCTTTTCAATATCAGCCACTGCCTTAACCATATTGCCAAAAATCTCTTGAGCTATTTTTTTTAACTCATCCAAACTAATTTTATCTTTAATAATTTTAATATCCATATTTTTATAACACTTTAATTGTCATCCTATCTCGGGTACTCGGGATAGCATAACAAATAACACATCAGAATA
>CAZDKR010000042.1:0-4036 GCA_964506375.1 uncultured Gammaproteobacteria bacterium | reverse complement strand
CTTGTTTCGGGATCCCGTTTATTACCACAGGATGCTGATCCCGCGGTCGCGGGACGAAATGACAAAAGAAATACTCTGGAGTGCCGATCCCGTGGCGGCGGGACACTATGGCAACTGAGAAACTATTTCTTCTGGCCAAAACGGTCTGCTGTCATACTTTAAAATTTTATCCTTAATTTCAATCCCTGTTTCCTGTCTAATTAACTTGCCTAACTGCCCGGTTTTATTGTTTTCTAAAAGGATTAATTTTTTAATCCCGAGTCCTTGGGATAAAAATTTAGACAGGTTTTTTGGCAAGGGCCACAAATAACTGAAATGAACAATATTTACATTCTTATATTTTAATGACTCTATAGCGTCTAGCGCCGGTCCCAACTGCGAACCCCAGCAAACCAAAGTCGCTTCTGCGTCCTGAGGTCCATAAACTTTAGGCAGTGGAATTTCTTTTCTAATTTCTTCTAATTTCTGCATCCTTTTATCCATCATTTTCTTCCTGTTTTCTGAACCTTCATCAGAATAACCATATTCATTATGTTCATCTGAGTTAGCAATATACTCCCCGTTTTTTACACCAGGCAATGTTCGCCAGGACACGCCATCTTTTTCAATTTTATATCTCTTGTAATTTTTGTTAATTGTTAATTGCTTTTTGTTAATTGAAATAACTTTTCCCCTGTCCACTTTATCAATTTTATCAAACACATCTCGGCTAACTGTGTAACTACTCTCGCCTAAAAATTTATCTGACAAAATAATTACTGGCACTTGATATTTATCTGCTAAATTAAAAGCCCGCTGGGTTAATTTAAAACATTCTTCTGGATTACCCGGAGCAATGACCACTTTTGGAAATTCGCCATGACCGGCATTGATTACATAAAGCAAGTCTCCTTGCTCAGTCCAAGTCGGATTGCCAGTGGCTGGCGCTGGTCGTTGAACTTCAAAAATTACCAAAGGCAGCTCAACCATTCCAGCCAATGCCAAGGCCTCGTTCATTAAAGCAAATCCGCCTCCAGAAGTGCCGACAGCAGCCCGCGCCCCAGCAAATGAAGCGCCTAAAGCAGCATGAATGCCGGCAATTTCATCTTCTGGTTGATGAACAATCATACCAGTCTGCCTTTGCTTAGCTTCTAAAAAGTGCAAAATTTCTGTTGCCGGTGTCATTGGATAAGCTACATACATTTGGCACTGGCTAGCAATTATTCCAAGAGCACAGGCTTGATTTCCAGTCATTAATAAATTCTTATTTCCTAATTTTTGATCCCTTAACTCCGCTTGGGATAGGTTTTTAATTTCTAATTTCTTTGTTATTTTATTACTATTTTTCTGTATAAAATCAAATCCTTGCTTTGCGGCAACAACATTCTTCTCTCCCACTTTGCCCTTATCTGCAAATTCATCTTTTAAAATATCATTCAGTTCATCCAATTTCATTCCTAACAATCTTAACAATGCACCTAACGCCACTGTATTTTTCATTATTTCACCACCAGCCTTTTTTGCTAATTCAACAAACGGAACAGGGATAAAATTAATTTTTTTGTTTTTTAATGTTTTAATGTTTTTTTGCTTTAGTGGAACATTTCCATCATAAATAACAATTGCATTCTTGCGCAAATTTTCGCCTTCCATTTCAATTGATTTGGCGTCAAGAGCAACTAAAATGTCGCATTTTTCAGAGACTGAGCTGATTAAACTAATGGTCTTAATTCTACGGGATCCCTCGCTCCGCTCAGGATGACATTCATATGCCACATCAACCTGATATGTGTTATGCCCGCCGCGAATAAGAGATGGGTATTCGGTATAAGCAAAGACACCAAAACCAGCCCGCTTAAATACTTTAGCCAGCATTATGCCAGTTACTTTGATGCCATAACCAGCCGGGCCTGCAATTTTAATTGAAAAACGATCTTTTAACATAAAATAGTTTTTTGCTTCTTGCGCATTTAATCTACAAGCGTGCTTGTATCCCCCACTGACTGGCCAAGCTCCTTTGCTTTTAATACTCTTCTCATAATCTTTCCGCTCCTTGTCTTGGGTAACTTTTCTACAAATTCAATCCCTTTAATCACTGCAATAGGACCCAAGACGCGACGTACCTGCTTTTTAAGTTCATCACGCAATTTATCACCTGCCTTAACGCCTCTTTTTAAAATAACAAAACACTTTGCCACTTCGCCTTTAATTTCATCTGGCACACCAATGGCTGCGGCTTCAGAAACTGATTTGTGGGCCACAAGCGCGCTTTCAATTTCAGCAGTGCCAATCCTATGCCCTGAAATATTCAAAACATCATCAGCCCGACCCTGAATCCAGAAGTACCCGTCTTTATCTTTGGCAGCCAAATCTCCAGTGTTATAAACACCCTTAAAGTCACTCCAATAAGTTTTAATATATCTTTTGGGATTATTAAAGACAGTTCTAATCATTGACGGCCAAGGGGTTTTAATAACCAAATAACCGCCTTTGCCCGGCTTGACTGGCTTGCCTTTGCTATCCAAAACATCAGCTTTAATTCCAGGAAAAGGATAAGTGGCTGAGCCAGGCTTTAATGGCAAGACTGGCAAAGGAGTAATCATAAAAGCCCCAGTTTCTGTTTGCCACCAGGTATCCATAATTGGGCACCTGCTTTGGCCTACAACTTTATAATACCATCTCCAGGCTTCTGGATTAATGGGTTCACCAACTGAGCCTAAAATTTTTAAAGATTTTAAATTATGTTTTTTAACTGGCTTGTCACCATATCTCATCATAGCGCGAATCAGTGTCGGAGCAGTATAAAATTTGGTCACTTTGTATTTCTCAATCATTGACCAGATTCTATCCGGCTTGGGGTAATCAGGCAAACCTTCATAAATTATAGTGGTGATACCCAACATCAAAGGGCCATAAATAATATATGAGTGACCAGTAATCCAACCAGGATCTGCTGTGCACCAGTAAATATCATCTGGCTTAATATCAAATACCCAAGATAAAGTGCGCTGGACACCGACTTGGTAACCGCCGTGAACATGGACTACGCCTTTCGGTTTTGAAGTTGTGCCTGAAGTGTAAAGCACAAATGCTGGGTCTTCAGCATCCATAACTTCTGTTTCGCATTCCGGTTTCTGTTTCTTAATCAAATCATGCCACCAAATCTCTTTGCCTTTTTTAAGAAAAGTGCGCTTATTGGTATTTTTGACAACTATTATCTTTTTCACGCTGGGCGTTTTAAGTTTAATAGCTTCATCAGCAATTTTCTTTAAGTCAATAAATTTGCCCCGGCGAAAGCTCCCATCGCAAGTAATTAAAATTTTGGCTTTGGCGTCGCGAATACGGTCATTCAATGCCCCAGCAGAAAAACCTGCGTAAACCACTGAATGCATAGCGCCAATTTTAGCGCAAGCTAACATTGAAATGGCAATCTCAGGAATATTGGGCAAATAAATAGCCACTCGGTCTCCTTTTTTAACCCCTAGTTCCTTCAAAGCGTTGGCAAAACGACAAACTTCATCGTTTAACTCTTTATAGGTTATTCTGCGCGTTCTGCCGTCTTCCCACTCTGCCAAAATAGCCACTTTATTTTCTACTGGCGTACCCATATGGCGGTCAAGTGCATTTAAAACAATATTGGTTTTCCCACCAATAAACCACTTGTAAAAGGGCGCTTTGGATTTATCTAAAACTTTAGTCCATTTTTTAAACCATTCTAATTCACTGGCTGCCTCTTGCCAAAACTTGATTGGATTTTTGCCAGCTTTAGCCAATGTCGCTTTATAATTTTTAACCTTGGCCTCTTTAATGACCTTTTTAGACGGCTTGTAAATCTCTTTAACTAACATTAAGAACTCAGTGGTTCCACGATTCTTCTTAGCCCCTTTAGGGGCGTCTTTGGTTTTAGAGTTTTGTTTAGACATATAATTTGTACTGCCTTTAGGCAAGGGTTAATAATTTTTAATTTTGTAATTTTTAAATTTTTAATTTTTGATTTTTAATTTTTAATTTTTAAATTGGCCACCCTAAAGAGTATTAACTGCCTTTAAGGCAGGTT
>CAZDKR010000041.1:0-5970 GCA_964506375.1 uncultured Gammaproteobacteria bacterium | reverse complement strand
CATCTCATACTGACTTATGCCTTAATCCCGGCACTTTAAAGGAATGGTATTGTTCTGGAGATGCGTGTGTTTCAGAAACACATGATTGTTCTCCAGGCAGATGCGAGAACGGAAGATGTGTTCCTTCCACACCCCCAGATTCTTGTTCTGGCGTTTGCCGAGCCAACCCCTGTTCTAATTATCAAAACTGTTCTTCAGCCACTGGATTTTGTTCAGAAGGACAATATTGTTGCCAAGGCGACTGCGGATCACCTCCCCAGCCTCTTACTCCTCCAGTTACTGTTCAGGCAGAAGATATGGATTTTTCTGATTGTTTTGAAGGGGGTTATGATATGTGCCGTATAATTTTTGATCAAGGAGTCAACGCAGCCGTTCTTTATTCTGACAGACATATAGATGAGCAAATTAGTTTTCCTTCTTCTACTGATTATGCCTTTACCTTTCAGGCCAGAGGGGATTATGCTGGAGAAAGTTGGCCTATTTTAGAATTAAGAATAGATGGCAATCCAGTTGGTCAAGTGGTTGTTAACAGCAATACTTACCAACCTTTTGAGATTTTAGCTAATGTTAGCCAAGGTGACCACCAGGTATCACTTGCTTTTATCAATGATTATTATGATCCTGGAGTTGAGGACAGAAACTTGTACCTTGATTATTTAAGGATTGAGCTGGGTCAGCCACTTCCTTCTATAACAGAATCTGCTGACCTTAACTGCGACTCTGTTGTTAACATCCAAGATTTTGGCATTATTCTGTCCTGGTGGGGAAAGCAAGGCTCAGAGATAGAGAATTACCAAAATACCCATTGCCCACCTGGCACTATTAAGTCCCTTGATTTAAGCCCTAATGGCATTGTTGACGAACAAGACCTAGCTGTTATTTTTTCTAACTGGGGAATGTGAGAGCAATAATCTCTAATCTCCAATCTCCAGTTTCCAACAACTAATTTCCAATTTCTAATTTCTAATTTCTAATTTCCAATTTCCAACAACCAATCTCCAATCCGCATGGCTTAATGTTCTGCAGCCAAGGCGTGGGATAAAATTTATGCAATTCAAACCGCCCAAAAACACAGAAGAAAGATCTTGGACCAAGCACTCTCTTGAGAAAATGAGATTTTACGGTCTTTCTCCGCAAAGGGTACTTCGGGTTTTAAAATCACCAGAAAGGTGTGAAAAGGCAATAGCTCCAAATTGCATAGCATGCATGCAGTCCGTGGGTCAGAAAAGAAAAACAGAGATTTGGGTGATGTATCAGAATAAAATCCGAAATTCAAAATCTAAAATTCGAAAGAATATAAATCATAAAAAAATTATTACTGCTTGGAGGTATCCAGGCGCTAGTCCAATTAGAGGCAAAATTCCCATCCCCAAGGATATTTTAGAAGAAATTAAATTAGAATTAAGAAATTAAAGGGCAAGCAGAATTTAAAATGTTTAAAGAAACGCAATCTTTAGATCGGCTAACAAGCATTGAAGCTCAATTTGATAATATAATACGGAATTTTGAAGCGGGAATTAGCAATTTAGACGCTGAGGTAAAAGAGTTTGCTGAAAATAACTATTATGAAATTATTGATGCTTTTTTAGAGTTAAAACAGGACTTGAAGAATCGCCTTAAAGAAGTGAAAAGTAAAAATACTGAATTTGTTTTGCCAGCTTTAGATGAGTTAAATAAATTGTTTGGCGTAGTTGTTGACGTGTTGGAAAATGATTTTGTTGATTACAAGATTAAAAACAAATTTAGAAGTTTTGAAAACAAGGAAAAAGAATTGGTTGCCACAACTATAAGTAAAAGAACCGTGGATGTAAATAAGAAAATTTATAATAAAATTGAAGTGGTTTTTAATTTTAAGCAAACTGAGTACAAGCAAGCCCGCGTTAAAATAGTTTTCCAGGATGTAATTGAGCAAAAAGAATACTCTTTGCGCATTGATCGCGATGAAGAACATGGCGGGGTGTTTTTTGATTTAGATACACCAAACATAAACAAAATTTTTAATGGCATTGAGGACAGCAAAGGGAGCTGGCATCATTTTAGATCAGCGGCGCTAAGTAATGAATTTTTGGAAAGCGAGAAGTTTGCGAATTTAGTCCAGGCTTTCAAGGAAATTCTTCTGCAAACTTCAGAAAAGGGGAAATTTAGTGTTCAGGATTTAATAGAGAAATACAAGAGACAGATTTGACGTTTTTAAAATAATGTTTTAAGATATAAGATATTTGGAAAAATAAATAAAAATTAAAATCAGGAGGGAAAATGTCAAAAAAACAGTTATTGGTTGTTCGGATTAATGACATAAAAGGGCATGAGGGCGCAGCTGAGAACTTTGCGGTTTGGATGAAAAATGAATTTCCTGAAGGTATTATTGTCGTGAATGGGATAGAAATAGATTTTGTTAAAAATACGGAAACTCAACTTTTTGAAATCAAAAAATAAACAAACACAAAAAGGAGGCGTTAATGAACAGAGAGCACAGATTAAGGGTCAAAGTAAGATATTCTAATGGCAAATACCTATTAGCCCTTGCGATTAAGAGAGCGGTGGAGAGGGTTGACGGAATATTAACAGTAAGATTAGTGAGGTTTAAAAATGGCAAACACAAGAGGCATATTCAGGTTTGCATAAGATACAGTGAGGGCGTTTTTGGGACAGTTGAGCGGATAATTAGTGTAGTAAGGAATATTGATGATAAAGATAAAGATGTTGTTATAAAAACAAGCCTTTTAAAAAAGAGAAGGCCTTCTTTAAGAAGGCCTGTAAATGTAAATATATACAGCTAAATTTTAAAAGCACCCATTTAGGGTGCTTCTTTTTTATTATAATATTTTTTAGATTTCTGATATATTAAATAGAAATTTATGCCTATGGATTTGTTACAGGTCGCTGCTAAGAATTGTTTTTTTAGAAAATTTTATACCAATGTTACGCTTGCCACTTTATCGTCTTTTTCTTTAAATCTCATTAGCCGTACACCTTGTGTAGCGCGACCAATAACTGGCACGCTTTTTAAAGGCAGGCGGATAACCTGGCCTTTGTTAGAAATAATCATCAAGTCGCCAGTTTTGTCTTCAGGAAGCTTGTCTGGATTGAAAACCCAGGCCCAGACAAGGCGGCCGTTCTTGGCTGTGACTTTGGCAGTTTTAATACCTGTCCCGCCTCTTGCCTGCAAGCGATATTTCTTTATATCAGTCATTTTGCCAAAGCCGTTTTCTGTAACAATTAAAGTTTTGGTGCCCGGGGCTCGTTTAAATGCAGTGATTACGCTCATACCGATTACTTCGTCATTGTTTTTGAGCCGAATACCCCTTACCCCGGCTGCGGATCTACCCATACATCTAATATCTTTTCCTTTAAATCTAATGGCTTGGCCATTGGCAGTAATTAACATCACTTCGTCCTTTTCAGCCAGCGGCTTAACCCATTCTAACTGATCTCCGTCCTTTAGCTTGATAGCAATTAAACCAGTTCTCCTAATGTTGTTAAACTCTTTTAATTCAACTTTTTTAATCGTGCCTTGCTTGGTAACCATAACTAAATATTCAACATTTTCTCGGTTGGCTAAATATAAAACCGCTGAAACTTTTTCCTGAGGGGCAAGTTGCAAAAAGTTAACAATAGATTGACCCTTAGCCACTCTGGACGCCACTGGAACTTCATAAGCTTTAAGCTGAAAGACCCTGCCTTTGGTAGTAAAGAATAGCAAATCTTTATGCGTGGTAGTGGTAAATAAGTGTTCAACTACATCCTCCTCTTTAGTAGTTAAGCCAACTACGCCTTTGCCGCCTCGGCCTTGAGTTTTGAATATTTCAGGCGGCAGACGTTTAATATAGCCGTCACGGGTAATTACTACAATTGTTGTCTCATCAGGGATTAAATCCTCTTGTTTAAATTCGCCAATGGCATGAGGCACGATTTTTGTTCGTCGCTCATCGCCAAACTTTTTTTTGATTTCAGTCAATTCTTGTTTGATAATACCTAAGATTTTTTTAGGATTTTTTAAAATAGCAGTCAGCTCCTTGATTATTTTTCTTTTTTCTTTTAATTCTGTTTCAATTTTTAATCGTTCTAAATTAGCTAATTGCTGAAGTTTCATTTCCAAGATGGCAATTGACTGCTTTTCAGATAGTTTGAATTTTTTCATCAAATTGTTTTTTGCTTGTTCCCTGTCTTTAGAGGCTTTGATAGTTTTTATTACCGCATCAATCTTGTTTAAGGCGAGCATTAGCCCTTCCAAGATATGGGCGCGTTCTTTGGCTTTGTCAAGGTCAAATTGGGTTCGGCGGGTGATTACTTCTTGGCGGTGTTTGATGTATTCTTCTAAAATCATTTTTAGGGTTAAAACCCGCGGTTGAATCCCGTCGACCAAAGCCAGCATATTAAAGTGAAAAGTGTCTTGGAGTTGGGTATGGGAAAAAAGCTGGTTAAGGATCTTTTTAGGATATGAATCCTTTTTAAGTTCTATAACAACTCTTACCCCTTCTTTATTGGATTCGTCTCTTAAATCTTTAATGCCCTCAATTTTTTTGTTTTTAACAAGTTCGGCAATTTTTTCTAAAAGAGAAGCTTTGTTAACTTGATAGGGTATTTCAGAAACGATGATGGCAAATGAACCATTTTTATTTTCAACTATTTCTGTTTTAGCCCGTGTTTCAATGCCGCCTTTGCCAGAGGCATAAGCTTGCTTGATGTCTTCTGTATTATAAATTATTCCCCCAGTTGGAAAATCAGGTCCTTTAATAAATTGCATTAGGTCTTCAACCGTGGCATCAGGGTGATCAATTAAATGACAAATGCCGTCAACCAGCTCGTTTAGATTATGCGGTGGAATTGATGTAGCCATGCCCACGGCGATTCCCAAAGTTCCGTTTAAAAGCAGATTAGGCAATTTAGCTGGCAAAACCACTGGTTCTTTTTGAGTACCGTCATAGTTAGGGGCGAAATCAACTGTATTTTTTTCCAGGTCAGTTAAAATTTCTTCTGCTACGGCTGTTAATTTGGCTTCTGTGTATCGTTGCGCTGCCGCACTGTCGCCGTCCATAGAACCAAAGTTGCCTTGTCCCCAAACCAAAGGATAACGCATAGCAAAGTCCTGCGCCATACGTACCATTGAGTCATAAACTGCCATATCGCCATGAGGGTGATATTTGCCTAAAACTTCACCTACCACAGCTGCTGATTTTCTAAACTTAGCTCCAGCGCGCAGGCCCATATTCCACATAGCATACAAAATTCTGCGATGGACTGGTTTTAAACCATCACGGACGTCAGGTAATGCTCGGGAAACAATAACACTCATCGCATAATCTAAATATGACTGCTGCATTTCATCAGAAATCAACCGGTCTTTTACTTGACCAATGGGATTTTTGGCCCTGTCCAAGCTTTTATCTTCTTTAGAAACATTGTCTTTTTTGGGCTTTGTTTTTTTGGTTAATTTTTTGGGCATATGATTTGGTTTTTGGGTGTTTTTTACATTAAATAAAACAGACCATAAAGTTGTGCAATTTTATGCTTTTCCCAAACTTGGCTTTAAGAATTGTTTTAACTTTGAACTCATATTTTAATCTAAAAATTTAAAAGTGGAAAGTACTTTTTCAAAAATTTTTTTTGTTTCTGGAGCACTAAAGTAACTAATTTGTAACCAACCCCCGTCTTTTAAGGGGATTACATAATTTGTAAAAGGCAGATTTGGGATACCTTGTCCTGTTGGTTTTTTTGTATAATATTGGTCTGCTTCTTTACCATCAATGATTTTAACTTCGTAAAAAATATATTCGGCACCATATGGCCTATAACTTTCTTTTGTGGGCGGCAAACCGGATAGACATTGAATCTGCATATAGCTGTTTTTGTCAAAACGAAGGATAAAAACATCAGATACTGGCACCTTGTCTTTTAGATCGGCCGGGAACTTAATCTCATATTTACAAATTTTACTCTGATAAGTTTGCCAGTTGGAGGTGTCTGTCT
>CAZDKR010000040.1:4997-6187 GCA_964506375.1 uncultured Gammaproteobacteria bacterium | reverse complement strand
TGAATTTTGAATTTTGAATTTGTTTCGGATTTCGATATTCGAATTTCGGATTTAATTTTAAACATTTTCAAATAACCAATTTATTTAGTCACTTCCCTAAAGACATCCTCTAATCTACTTTCCTGGATTCTCACCTCCCAAATAATCCAATTATTCTCCTTGACTAACTGGGAAATCTCTGGCCTGATTTCCTTTTTAGAAGAAAGAGCAATTTCCATCCTTACCCTTTCGCCTTGCTCGCTTGTCAACTCAAAATTCCCCCCTCTTATTAATTCTTTTATCTTATCTTTAACATTTTTTCCTTCTATTTCTAAAATCAATTTTCTTCCTTTATGCGCCTCCTGCTGCAGCACTTCTCTTGTTTTGCCGTCTGCCACCACTTTGCCTTTATTAATAATTATAATCCTGTCACAAGTATTTTCCACTTCAGACAAAACATGGGAAGAAATAATAACAGTTTTATTTTGGCCTAAATTTTTAATTAAATTGCGAATATCAATTCTCTGATTAGGATCCAAGCCTTCTGTGGGCTCGTCCAAAATCAAAATTTCAGGATCAGCCAAAATGCTGGCTGCCAAGCCAACTCTTTGGCGAAAACCTTTGGATAATTCCTTGATCGGCCTCCAATAAACGCTTTCAAGGCCTGTTTTTTTAACCACTTCCTTGATTACTTTTTCTACTTCGCCTTTGCTAATCTTTTTCAAATCAGCCATATAATACAAATATTCCACTACCAGCATCTCCTCATACAAAGGATTGTTCTCTGGCAAATAACCAATCTTTTCTTTAACTTTTAATCTTTCTTTTTCTGAATCTATTTTATTTTTTAATATCTCCACCTCTCCTTGTTCAAAAGGCAAATAACCAGTTAAAATGCGCAAAGTGGTTGTCTTGCCTGCCCCATTAGGGCCTAACAACCCCACAATCTCCCCTTCTTGTATTTCAAAGTCAAGCCCATCAAGGACCTTGTTATCATTAAAACTTTTAGTTAGATTTTTAACTTTAATCATAACTCAAGAAACAATTAACAATTAACAAGAAACAATTAACAGAAGATGAAAGACAAGAGATAAGGGAGAGATAGACAAAATTTTTTTAATTGTTTTTAGGTGGTTTTTAAAAACCTAGAACATAAATAATAAAACTTAGAACAAGAAATATAAAAACATTAAAATGCTTAATTTAAAATT
>CAZDKR010000040.1:0-4897 GCA_964506375.1 uncultured Gammaproteobacteria bacterium | reverse complement strand
ATAATAAAACTTAGAACAAGAAATATAAAAACATTAAAATGCTTAATTTAAAATTCTTAATTTATGTTTGTTATAATTGTTAATTGATTTTCTCCCTTGTCCCTTATCTCCCATATCTTGTTATTTGTTATTTGTTATTTGTTAATTGTTGTTTGTTAATTGCTTGCTGAGCTTAAAAAGCCAAAAACTTATTCACTTGCTTTTCTGGGACGCAAAAGCGGGAACAACTGACATTCTCTCAAGCTTTTATTCATTAAAAACGCAAACAACCTTTCAGAAATTCCAAGACCAGTAGTTGGAGGCATGCCATGTTTAAGCGCTTCAACAAACTCTTTGTCATGCATCTGAGCTTCTTCATCACCCTCTTCCCTTAATTTTGCTTGGTGTTTAAACCTCTCTTCCTGGTCAAGAGGGTCATTTAACTCTGTATAACCATTGCAAAGTTCAGAACCAGCAATGATTAATTGATACCGCTCCACATAACCCGGTCTTTCTTTTGATTCTTTGGCTAAAGGAGAAATAATTTTTGGCGGATAAACTAAAAACCCAGGTCCTGCAATGTTTTTGCGGCAATATTTCCAAAGCTGGTCCAATCCCCTGCCCAGATCATTAAAATCATCATGTTCCACCTTTAATTGCTTTAATTTGTTTTTAATCTCTGCAACTGAAGTTTTTTCAATGTCAATTTGGGTTTGCTTTAAAATTTCGTCCCGATAATCATATCTTTCCCATTTTTTGCTTAAATCAACACTGTATCCTCTGATTTTGAATTTCAAAGCGCTGTCTGCCTCAAACTTCTCAGGAAAAGTTTTTCTTGCCACGTATTTAACTAACTCTTCGGTTAATTTCATTCCGTCATTCCAGTCAGCATAGGCCCAATAAAACTCCATTGAGGTGTAATCCTGCAAATGCTCTGCGTCCATACCTTCATTTCTAAAAACTCTGCCCATTTCAAAAGTTTTTTCAAAACCAGCCACCATTAGTCTTTTTTGCCACAACTCACCAACTGAAATCCGCAAATAAACATCAATATCCAGCGCATTGTGGTGGGTTACAAACGGCCTGGCATCAGCGCCGCCAGTGGTATTTTCTAAAACTGGAGTTTCAACCTCAATAAAGCCCTTGGATTTTAAAAACTCGCGCATAGCATCATAATATTTAGCTTTTTTAATAAATGTCTCTTTAACTTTTGGGTCAACTAAAATGTCTAAATACCTTTTGCGATATCTTTCTTCTTCGTCTTTCAAACCGTGCCATTTTTCTGGCAAGGGCAAAAGCGCTTTGGCTAAAAGCTGGTATTTCTTGACCAAAAGGGTTTTCTCCCCCTTCTTAGTAGTAAAAACTTCTCCTTCAACTCCAATAAAATCACCTATATCAAGATATTTGAGAAAAAACTTAAAGTCCTTTTCGCCAATCACGTCATATTTGAAAGCAATTTGGGCTCGGCCTGAAAAATCCTGAAGATGGGCAAAAATTATTTTCCCCATTTCACGAACAGTCATAATCCTACCAGCGGTTTTTAACTTGAGGCCGTCTTTGGACGCCTGAATTTCAGCCACATTATTCTGCTTGCTAAATTTAGCAGGATAAGGGTCAATACCAGCTTCCTTTATGGCCTTTAATTTTTTAAGGCGAATTTGCGCTTCAGTTTGGTAGTCACTCATGTTTTTATTTTAACCAAATTAATTTTAAAAATCAAGGTTAAAATTTGTAAATTAAGAACATCAGCTCTCCTTTCCTGTTTTCTATTTTTTTATAAACCCCTGTTCCGGCTTCTTGTAAATTATTCGCTAAAATCCTGGCTGTTTCTGATCTGGCGTCTTTTGGCACTAAAAGGGTATTATTAGTGGTTTTAATTAGATAAAACCTATTGAAACCTTGGCGATAATAATAATCACTCCCTTGGCTTTTTAACACTTCCAGGACCTCGTTGGTTGAGGCAAAAGGGATAAGTTCATAGCTTACCCTCCGTTGAATATACCAAATTTTAGCAAAATAATTAATATTAGAATCAAAAATAAACAAAGTATTGTCCTTTTCCTTGCCAATCACCGGCTTCTCGCGAGCAATAATCAAATTAATTTCTTTTTCTAACTGATTATAGCCATAATCTCCCAAAACTAAAGGCGGCGAAAACAACAATTTGTTCTGGCTTAAATTCCCAGCCAAAATCAAGGTGTTAAAGCTGGTAAATAAATTATAAATGATTACTACCAGCACCAAGGGATAAAAAATTAACTTCTTTAATTTTAAATTTACGATTGTCAAAGCCAAAACAACAGCCCAGAGAGGGTTAAAAAAAGACAAAAAACGAATGGCGCTGCCGCCAATAAACGAAAAAAGGAGCAAAAACACAATTACCATTATCACAAAAAAGGCGGTTATTTTTTCCTTTTTAACCACAGACCTGATGGCTAAGAAAAGAGAACTTAAAATAAATAAAACAAAATTAAAAGGCCCCCAAGCACTGCTCAAAGTTTTTAAAATATTGATAACTCCAAAAAGAAAGCCGTTAAAATCTGCTGGGGTGTTTCTGCTTATACGCGACCAAGCCTCCACTTTTTGACCAAATAACGCAGAAAACTGCAAATCAAAGTGCCCGGTTGTTTTAAACATCATTAAATTATAAATTATAACCGGACTAAAAATTAAAAGAATAATTAAAAGCGCTAAAAAAAATCTTTTATTTTTATAAAATCGGCGTTCAAAGAACAATAAGTATAAAAAATACACTGGCAATATAAAGAAAGCGGTATATTTAGTAACTAAGGCTAACCCTAAAAACAAAGCCCACAAGTAAATGTTTTTCCAATTTTCTTTAATTTTAAAGAAGAAATAAATTGACAGCCAAACAAAAAAGCTGGTTAAAATTTCTAAATACCCTAATTTTGATGACCATAAATAATAAACGTTAGCCAGAAGCAGAACAGCCGGCAGCCAAGCAAGCTTTTTGTCAATGAACTTCTGAAAAATAAAATACAAAATTATAATTAAGCCAATCCCGGCCAATGCAAAAGGCAATCTCATTATCAGCAAAGAAACGCCAAAAAATTTAAAAAATATAAACTGGATTAAAAAACTTAAATACGGCGCATCATGAAAGGAAAGCTTTGCCCACCAAGGAACTTGCTCAAACCACTGATATGGCGTTGTTTGAAGCTGTGACACCAAGTGGTCATAATAACCAATAGCGCGAAAGGCATTAACCGCTTCATCACTCACTGCATCATGAAAAGTTAACCCATAAAGGATGAAAAAACAAGATGCCAAAAAAATAACTACCAGCACCTTGTCCTGTTTTAAAACGCCTAACAATTTCATTCTCATTTTTAAAATTACAAAATCCTTATTTCTATCCGTTTAATTCTATCAAGACTACCAGTTGCAACGGATAGCAGACGGATTTATAAAGCTAAATTAATGTTTTGTAATTTAAAAATTTTATCCTAAATCAAAAATCTGGGCATAATAATATCCCTGCACCTAAAAAGGCTAAAATAGGAATTTAAAAAATGAAAAAATTATTTATTCAATCGTCAACTCTAAATTATTGCTGTAATATTCGCATTGGTCATCAGTAGTGCCTGTATACCTGCATACCCGAAAATAATAAGTGCCGGCTGAAAGTCCTTGCCAGTCATAACTTTCTTTGGTTTTATCAAGCCACAAGTTAACATGGGTAGGATACTTTGGGTTTTCATTACTGCCTCTGACCAGATAAAAGCCGTAGTTAGGGCTTAGCCACTCAGTGTCCCAAGATAACTTAGCCACGCCATTCTCAACTGAGCCGTTTAAAGTTATTTTTGGCACCTTGTCACTAACGCCAATGACAACCGATTCATCATCGCTGTAAGTACCGCAAGTCCCGTCGCTGTTAAGACGGCAAATTCTAAAATGAAGCGCACTGCCATTGGGCAAATTTTCCCAAATATACGAGGTAGCAGTGCTGTCAACCAGCTTTACATATTCATCATCTGGATAAGAGGGGTTTTCTTGTTCAGATTTAACTATTACAAATCCATAATCAACATTGCCGCCTTGCACAAACCAGCTTAAAACAGCGTCTTGATTTTTCACAATTACGGTTAAATTAATGCTCTCTGGCTGTTGGTCTTGATCCGCAGTTTTTTGACTCTCTTTTTCCTTGTCAGCCGCCTCTTGTTCTTCTTGAGTTTGATTATCTTTTGAAGCAGTTAATCCTTGATTATCATCAATAGTCCAATCTTCAGTAATTTCTATTGTAAAATCAGAATCAATTGGAGCGCCAATTGTATAATTGGCAAAGAATACGTCAGGCAAATCATCTATTTGAGATATCCAGTCACTGCCAAAAAGATCCTGAGCGGCTTTTTCTGAAAGTATATGCCTTAATACGCCAAATTTGTCCACCCAGTAAACCTTGGGGTCTGTAGTGATTTTGACCAGCCTGGAATTGGGCTTGTAAAAAACATTGCCGCCCATAGGGATATTGGCTAGTTCTTCGTCACTCAAAGTCACCACGCCAGAGAAATCCGCATACCAAGAATAATAAATCTTTTCATTGGGAAAAACATAGCGTTTGCCGTCCACAGCTTTGTAATAAACCGAGTTTGAACTTTCACCTTTAATCAACTGCCCGCTCTCAGCGCGCGCTGTAGAAACTGGCAGGATGATGAGTAAAATAAGTAGAAAAACAGTTGCTTTTTTCATAAATTTTATCTTTAAATTTTTAAATTTTTAATTTTATAATTTTTAAATAAATTCAAATTTTTAAATTTTTAAACACCTAGACTTTACAAGCAACAATAACTCCTTCAATTAACAATTCTTGGAAATCTTAGCAAATATTAAAGTTAATTCATGAGCCTCTTGCCAGTATTTTCTCCACTCTTCTTTTTTACCAGGCGCTGCTATAGCC
>CAZDKR010000039.1:0-6195 GCA_964506375.1 uncultured Gammaproteobacteria bacterium | reverse complement strand
TTTTTTTGTCAATGCTTGACTTGGTCAGACTTTTTTGTTAAAGTGATTTAATCTGAATTAGGATAATATGAAGTGTAAAGTTTGCCAAAAAATTATATTTTTATTTTTAATTCTTGGATTAAGATGGTTTATGCCATCTCAAGTTTTAGCTTTTAATCAAAAAACTGCTTATCCTAAAATTGCTAATTATTTTCTAACTTCTAATCAAAATTTTGATTGGCATAAATTGTCGCGTTATAATTTGGTCATTTTGCCCATAGATACACAGATCTATAATTATGCTTTTTTTGCTTATGCCAGGCAAAAGAATCCTGACATAATAATCTTGGCTTACACCCCGGCCCAGAGTGTAAATATAAGCGCCTTGAGTGATATTAGAAGTTTTAATTATAAATTAAACAATCAGATTCAAGCTTCCTGGTGGTTGAGAGATAGCCAAGGTAATATTATTTCAACTTGGCCAGGAATTAAAAACATTAATGTCACAACTCTATGGCCAGAATGGTTTCCCTGTTTTGTAAAAAATGAAGTTTTAGATACTGGTTTATGGGATGGAATTTTTTATGATATGGTGGACTCTGAAATTTCATGGGC
This sequence comes from uncultured Gammaproteobacteria bacterium, assembly GCA_964506375.1. GTDB lineage: Bacteria > Patescibacteriota > Patescibacteriia > UBA2196 > UBA2196 > CAZDKR01. The sequence continues at coordinate 5,601 of CAZDKR010000039.1, read as the reverse complement.
TAACAAGGGCGATATTGATTTAAACAATGATCACAAAAAAGACAATCCAACCTGGGCAAACAGTGAATGGCAAAAAGGCATTGTTAAACTGCTTAAAAAATCAAGGCAAGTCTTTGGAGGAAATAAAATAATTGTCATTAACGGTTCTTCGGTTAAGGATTATCAACCATACATCAATGGTCGTATGTTTGAGGATTTTCCAACTCCTTGGCAAGGTACTGGCAAATGGCGGGATTCTATGGATGCCTTGAAAAGAAATGCTAATCAAGTTGGATATGCTAATTTTTTTATTATTAACAGCTTAGGTAATCAAAATGATTTTAAAAAAGTGCGTTTTGGCTTAACTTCAAGTTTATTGGCTGATGCGTATTTTTCCTATGATAATAGTATTCAGAGACATGAAGCTCTTTGGTGGTACGACGAGTATGACATCAACCTCGGTTCTCCTCTTGGCCAGGCGCAAGATGCTTTGAACACTAAAAGTGTTCAATATCAGCCAGGTGTCTGGCGCCGGGATTTTACTAATGGCATAGCCCTGGTCAACTCCACTCGCAAAAGCCAAACTATTGATCTGGGAGGGGGAGTTTATGAAAAGATTCGCGGCACCCAAGACCCTATAACTAACAATGGGCAATTAGTAAGAAAAGTTACACTTTCAGCAGAAGACGGCATTATTCTTTTGAAAAAAATAGAGGAATTGAAAAAAGTGGGCTTTGATAACGGTTCATTTGTGCGCATTTTTGATAAGAGAGGACGTGTCAAAAGAACGGGATTTTATGCTTACCAGCCATCTTTTGAAGGTGGTGTTCAGATTGTAATTGACGATTTGGATGGCGACGGTCAAGACGAAACATTGGTGGCCGACAAAACGCAGATTAAAATTTTTAAAGAGAATGGGGTGCTGGTTAATTCTTTTTATCCTTATGGCAAACATTATAACCATGGCATTAATATTGCCGTGGGCAATGTGATTGGCAATGCCAAAAAAGAAATTGTGACAGGTACCAAGCCCGGTGGCGGGCCATATATTAGAATCTTTGATTATCAAGGCAAGTTAATTCACCCTGGCTGGTTTGCTTATGATAAAAATTTTCGCGGCGGAGTGAATGTAGCTTTGGGTGATTTGGATGGTAATGGGTACAAGGAGATTGTTGCTGGTGCCGGCTTTGGCGGCGGTCCTCATATTAGGATATTTAATGCCAAGGGCTATTTATTTGATCCCGGTTTCTTCTCCTATGACAGAAATTTTCGCGGCGGAGTAAATGTAGCTTGCGCTGATTTGAATAATGATGGTAAAGATGAGATAATTACAGGCGCAGGCCCAAGCGGCGGACCGCATATTAGAATTTTTGACAAAATCGGCCATTTAATTGACCCAGGTTTCTTTGCTTTTAACCCAACTAAGCGCGATGGGGTTAGAATTGGGGCAGTAGATATTGATAATGATGGGGAAGTGGAGATATTAGGGATGAACTAATGAAAGCTAAAAACTTAAAACTTAAAACTAAAAGCTAAAAACTTAAAACTTAAAACTAAAAGCTAAAAACACAATATCCCTTGTCTCTTGTCTTTTACTCCCTATCTCTCGTTTCTTGTTATTTGTTAATTGTTATTTGTTAATTGTTATTTGTTAATTGTTAATTGAGATATGTTTCTTAAATTTTTATGCAATCGTTATGAACGTTATTATAAATCGTCAAAAGTTCATTTAGTAATTGACGCAATTTTTGTTATTCTCATTTTAATTTTAATTGGGACTAATGTTTATTTGTTCAATAAAGATTTTCCTGTCAAGGTTCAGCCAGTTAGCATTAACCGCGCGCCAAAGGTGATTGGCGAGAAAGTTGAGGTACCTATTTCGCAGAAACCAAAAACAGTCAACACTAATTTAATTTTAAAGAGTAAAGTTGTTTACTATACAGACGAAGGTGAACAGCTGGGTATTGGCCCTTGGCCGCCGCAAGTTAATGAGACAACATCAGTTCGAATTGTATCAGAGATTTCTACTGACCTCCATCCTGTTAAAAAGATTCAATTTAAAGCTAAGTTACCCCCAGAAATTAAATGGACTGGGAATGTGGCAGTTAATTCAGGGCAGGCGCCGGTTTACGACAAAGAGGATAATTTGATAATTTGGAGTTTTGATAATTTGTCACCCGGGAAAAAAGCCCTGGTTAGCTTTGAAATTGAATTTACACCAGATAAAAATGATTTAGATAGAAAAATAAAGCTAGTGGAAGATATAAAAGTTTTGAGCATTGATGTTATAACTGGTCAGGTGGTAGTGGTAAGTAATAACGATCTATATTCGTTAAAAGTGAAGCATAGTTATGAGTAATTTTGGGTATTTTTTCTTTCTTTATCAGACTTTATCAGATTTAACAGGCAAGATCAGGTTTTAAAAATGTTATTCAAATGAGACGATCGTTCCATTTAGATAACATTTTTTAAGTAAGATGTTTTAATTATTTTGCAGTGGTCGTTTTGCTATTTACTTAAAAAATACTATAATAAAAACACGGACAGTTGCTCGTGTTTTTAAATTTGTCATAGTTTGTCTTTAAATATGTTTAAAGCAAAAAGCCATTATCATCATTTAGAAAAAAAACCAGAAATAAAATGGTGGACTTTAAATTTAAGAGAAGTTTTAGACAGGTTATCGTCAACAGAAAAGGGGTTGCCGCAAGATGAGGTGGAGAAAAGGCAAAAGAAATATGGTTTAAATGTTTTGCCTAAAAAAGAAGAGATAAAACCGGTTGATATTTTGTGGTCACAAGTGAAATCATCATTAGTAGTGGTTTTACTTATTGCCGCTTTGGTTAGTTTAATCTTGGGCGACTTGATTAATGCCGGGGTAATTTTATTAGCTGTGATAATTAATATCATGGTCGGGTTTTGGCAAGAGTTCAAGACTTCCAGGGCATTAGAGGCATTGCAGAAAGTGGTAGTTAATTTTGCTAAAGTTTTAAGAGACGGCGAGGAAAAACTAATTAAAACTCAGGAGTTGGTGCCAGGCGACATTGTTTTGCTTTCGGCCGGCGACAAAGTGCCAGCTGATCTGCGGCTTTTTAAAATTAATGATTTAAGGGTGAATGAGGCAGTCTTAACTGGCGAATCAGAGCCGCGAGAGAAAGACAGCAAAGTTTTAGCCGCAGAGACAGTTTTGGCTGAAAGAATAAATATGGCTTTTATGGGCACTATTGTCAGCCAAGGCAATGCCCAGGGAATAGTAGTGGAAATTGGGAAAAATACCACTTTAGGCAAAATCGCTCAATTAGTAGCCGGGGTTAAAGAGGAAAAAACTCCCTTGCAAAAGAAACTTGACAAGTTTGCTGTCTTTTTAACTCGGGCAATTTTGGCTATTGCTGGCTTTGTGTTTGTTTTGGGTTTGATTTTTGGTCATTCTTTCCGGGAAATGTTTGTTACCTCTGTGGCGATTGCGGTAGCCGCTATTCCAGAGGGCTTGGCAGTGACGGTTACAGTTGTGTTGGCAATTGGTATGCAGCGGATTTTAAAACAGAATGCGTTGGTAAAAAGGTTGTTAGAAGCAGAGATTTTGGGCTCAACAAATGTTATTTGTGTTGATAAAACCGGGACCATAACAGAAGGCAATATGCAAGTAGTTAAGATTGTAACAGAAGATATGAACATTGATTTAAAAACCGGCTTGCCAGAATTGACCCCTGAGGCGGCTGAAGAGCAGTTGTTTTTACTTCGGATTGGCGTTTTGTGTAATAACGCTTATATTGCCCAAAAGGAAGAAAAGTTAAAAATTGATTATTTGGTCGGCAACCTAACTGAAAGAGCCTTGCTTTTGGCTGGTTACCACATGGGCCTGGATAAAGATTCTTTAGAAAAACAAACTCCCAGATTAGATGAGATTCCTTTTGATTCTCGTTATAAATTTATGATGACTTTGCACCAGTTTGACGAGGCGCACAATATTATTTATTTAAAGGGTGCGCCAGAAAAGGTTTTACTTTTTTCAAATTTTATTTACTCCCATCACATTAAAAGACATTTAGAGCTAAATGCTTACCGGCGAGAGAAGTTTATAAAAATTTATGAAGATATGTCAAAACAGGGCTTGAGGGTTTTGGCCTTAGCATACAAGAAAATTCCTAAGGATATTAAGGCCATTACTAATGATTCTGAGGCAAAAGAGCCGCGTGCACATCAGACTATGAGCGACCTTTATACAAATTTTGTTTTAGTTGGTTTGGTCGGTATGAAGGACCCAATTAGGGAAAATGTTAAAGAAACAACCTTAATTACTAAAAAAGCCGGGATTAACACTGTGATGATCACTGGCGATAACAGGTTTACCGCCCGGGTGATTGCCAAGGAAATCGGCCTTGAAATAAAAGATGGTAGTATTTTAGAGGGCGAGGAGTTGGAAAAAATATCAGAAACGAATTTAAAGGAGAAGGTCAAAGATATTAAAGTTTATGCCCGGACAACGCCAGAACAGAAATTAAAGATTGTCCGCGCTTGGCAAGACCAAGGCGCTGTGGTTGCTATGACCGGGGATGGAATTAATGACGCGCCTGCTTTAAAGCAAGCTGACATTGGAGTGGCTTTAGGTACAGCCACTGACGTGGCTAAAGAGGCGGCCGGAATGATTTTGTTGGAAAATAATTTTAGAACTATTGTTGAGGCTGTTAGACAAGGTAGGATTATTTTTGAGAATATTAAAAAAATTGTTTTATATTTTCTTTCAGATTCATTGGCAGAAGTTTTAATTATTATAACAGCTTTGGTGTTTAAATGGCCTTTGCCAATTTTGGCCTCTCAGATTATTTGGGTAAATTTAATTGATGACACATTTCCAGCCCTTGCCTTAACCCAGGACCCGGCTACGCATGACGTGATGCAGGATAAGCCAATAAAAAAGGAAAGCAATATTTTAAACTTAGAAAGCAAAGCCTTAATCGCTTTGATTAGCGTGGTAACTGCTTTATTTTCTGTTTTTACTTTTTGGTTGTTTTGGCAGAAGAGCGAAGTAAACCTTGACCTGGCGCGCACATTAACCTTTGCTGTTTTAGGCACAAGTTCATTGTTTTATGTTTTTAGTGTTCGCAATTTAAAAAAGCCAATTTGGCAAACTAAAATTTTTAATAACTGGTTTCTAAATGGTGGTATTGTGTTAGGCGCCTTTTTGCAAGTTATCGCAATTTATCATCCGTTTTTGCAAAATATCTTTAAGACTGTGCCGCTTAGCGTTTGGCATTGGTTTTATATAACAATAGTCGGCTTGCTGGTAATTGGCGCGATTGAAATGGTCAAATGGCTTTTTAACAAGAAACCCCACTGGTTTCAAATATTTATTAAAACAAAAACCCGTCAATAAAGATAAAAAGCGGGCCAAGCAACGCGCAAGTTTTCATGGTATAAAATGTGGTTGCTAAAAAAGCAATTTATTAAAACCAGTGCAAAAGAGGTAAGAAGGATATAAATTAAATTATAATTATAAAATTTAGAGTATAATAGAGTATTAACTTTTGTCGTCTAAAAATCGCCGATCGGACCAAATTAGACGACAAAAGTTTTAGGCAAAAAATACTTAAACACTGGAACACTTAAATACTTAAACACTAAAGC
>CAZDKR010000038.1:0-6286 GCA_964506375.1 uncultured Gammaproteobacteria bacterium | reverse complement strand
AAATTCACCACACCCAAGGTGAAAATTATAGTTATCAGAAAAACAATGATTAAAGTTTTTGACATATAAAATTTATTAAAAATATTAAGGCATCAAAGTATTAAAAACATTAAAACACAGAAGGCGTTTTGCAAAAACTTTGCTCTACTTAATTTATATTAACTCGCAAGGCAAACTAATAAGAACAAAGTTTGCGCAGATTTAATTCTTCAAACCTAGTACCCCAAAAGTATTTATACAAGAATTTAAGTACTTTGTTTTGTTTTACGTACCCTGTCAAATACCAAGATCAGGTGATTAACCATTTTCTTTATTTTAACATTAAAATAAATAATTGAAAACACCATATATTAATTAGGTTTATTTTTTCTAAGTAAATGTTTTAAAAAACTCGGTTAAACAGAAAATACTGCGTCGTGTCAAATCATTTAACAATGTTGCCAAAATTGTTCTTGTTGCCTTATTAAAAATGTTCGCACCAAATCATCTAAAACACCGCCTGGAAAGCGCTGGTTAAATGATTTAATAAAAAGCGTCCAAGTAAAGGACGCTTTTAACTGTGATGTTTTTAATTAAAAAGGGAAAAAATGTATTTTAAAAACACATTTCTTCGTCTGTCTTGCTTTTCAATTTTGTAAAATCTCAACCACTCCTCAGCTTCTCTTAACAAGAAAAGCTGACTACTGCTTATAAAAGAACGCAAATAATTGTTTAATTCCTCCCTGTAAGTAGTAAAACGACCATTTAGAGAGGACATCTCCAAAAAGTGGTCTAATTTAACTTGCTCTTTATTTTTTAAAGGGGCATTCAACCTGACTTTCCAGCCCCAGTTTCTAAAAAACACAACCAGCAAATTTCCACTGGTTTCAAAATGCTTATTTAAATCCTTTGTCAAGAGTTGGAGGGCAAATTTAACTAAAATTTCTCCCATATCCCTGCCATAATACCTGCTTTGTTCCTCAACCCAGTTGTTAAAACTAATTGCCGCTTTCCTCAACCTGTCTTGGTAAAAATCAAATTTGTCAGGGCAACTCTCTAAATAGTAAAGGTTCAAAATGGGCATCAAGAAATCAATCACTTTTTGGTATTTTTCTTCTTTTCCTTTTTCTTTGCTAAAAAAATCAGCTTCCAGAATAACCGTCCAAATTTCTTCAAGCATCCCAGCGGTCTTTACTTGATCCAGCACTTGTTCTTTAAATCCATCTACTCCGACTAAATCAGCAAAAAAATTTGAGAAAAAAACCAAATCAGGATCAATCCACCCCAACTCCTCAGGCAAAGCATTGAAATCATGTTTGTAAGGCATCTGCAGAAAATTAGCTACCAACTTCCATAATTTTGGATATAGATATAGCCACCATTTGAAGCCAGGATCCTGAACCATTCCCCGCAGGCATTCTAAAATTCCTTTTTCAAATCCTTCATCAAATCCTTCATTATATTCCACATATTCAGCATGCTCGGCTTCTGCAGCCATAAATCCATCACATTCAATGACACAATCTTTTGCTGTGTGCATTTTTTCCTCCTTTTTATTTATTTACCTTGTTTATTTTGCGATTCTCCATTATAACACCATCTTCCCTGCGTGTCAACAAACACAAAAAGCCCATTAGTTAGATAAAAATATTTTTATCTAACTAATGGGCTACCAAAGCCTCTCTTTGCAAAAAATGTTCTGATTTCTTTTTGGCCTTTTTTACAATCTCTTCAGCGACCTCCCCAGGAAATTTTTCTCTAACCTCCCGCTCAATGGCTTCTGCTTTTTCTGTATCCTTATTAATCAACGCCTTTACTAGCTTGTGCCCATATTCAAACCCCATATCTGCGCGGTCGCCAAACACCTGAATTGGGTTGCCTTCTTGAAAGCTCATAATTTTCTCCTTTTTAATTAATTTAAAAACCGTTCTTAAAACGATTTTTTAAATTAAAACATTCAACATATTTTAACATTCGCTTTTTATTATGCCGCGCCCTTGTGGAGACAAAACAAAAAGCGCCAGCCGACGATTAAGGCGACTATGACTTCCATATTTACCATTCCAAACACTCTATTCAGGACGGTTAAATGTTAGCCAAACGCGAAAGTTCTAATGACATAATAAATACGAAGACTTTGAATATTAAGGATTGCTGATTTTAATATAAAACACTAATTTAAAAACTCAATCGTGGAAAACCCGCCTTGCTTAAACATTTATATAATTTAACTTAAGGCACTTGAGGCACTTGATAAATTTGCCAATTATGTCTTTCTACTTCTAAAATTCTTTTCTGCCCTTTGTATTTACCAATGCCGGTAACTTTAATGCCAATTGGCAAACTTGCTCCGGTTGCTGGCACAAGCTCAAAAGTAACCATTGACGAGCTATCATTAACCAACCTTAAAGTATATAAATTGCTACCCAAATCATACAACTTTTGAGATGAGGAATAACTATAGTGCCCGTCATTACCTGAAACAACTAATTTGCATTTTCCTTCTGGGTCAGTCCAATTAACCTGAAGGTTGTCAGGATACGCCATAGCTTGAAAGTTTAAATCCAACTGAAAAGACGAGCCACTGTTAAGCTGAACTCTTAATGGGTTACTATCATCAATATCGCCAGCCACGCCAACACAAATACCTTGTTCATCGCTGTGCAACTCTCCTTCCCCCTCACCGCATTTAATTGTTAAACTTGTAATTGGCTTTACTTCGCGTTCCCAATCAGCGCCTGTTTCTGCAAGAACCCCTGTTTCTCCATCTAACCCTGCCACTGTCCTATTCTGTTCAATCTGATAAAGCGCTTTTTCCACTGCTGTTTCAGCTGCATAATAAGCTATCTCTGACTGGCCAATTTGCCGAGAACTTCTGCCTACTCTTAAAACCACATCAGAAAGAGCAAATGTGGTAATAATTAAAGACGTCATAATCAAAATAGCCAACAACACAGAAAAACCGTTTTGATCTTTTTTATTTAATTGAAACATAATGTTTATTTATTATTTAATACCCCTAAAATTAAAAACTGCATAGTAAAAATTATTATGGTTATTTTTGGCACCTCCTCTGACTAAAACTACTCAACAAGCCCTGACCTCTGCGGAATTGTTTGTTGAACTGTTAAGCTAGCAGTCTGTCTGCCTTTTTTTGAAGAAACAGTCATTACGACAGTAACGTAAGGTTGTGACGGAGGGGGCTCGTCCAATCTAAAAGGGTTGGACGTTGGATTAATATAAAATTTTAAATCATCAATGTCCACGCTGGTAGTGGGAATTGGCTTTGCGCCAGTGTCGTTAACATCCACTGTTATTTTTTTATTAACTTTATCTAAAGAAAAAACATACTTGTCTGTCTGCAAATCCACTAAGACTAAATCATTGTCACCAGTCGTATTGTTTATTGGGTTAGTTTTATAATAATCATAATCAACCCGCGAGGTTCTGATCTTCTTAGCCAAAACTTCCATAATAAACTGGGTTTCTTGCTGAATCCTTGTTAAAGCGGTTGTTTCTTGGCTAGCTTTTAAGGTGGCTGAAAAAATAGACAAACTGGCTAAAGTCACTAAAACAAAAATGCTAGTGGAAACCAAGACTTCCATTAAAGTAAAACCGCGTTTATTTTTTCTAATGCAAGCTAAATTCATACTAATATGCTAATATTTTAACATTTTCTTTTGTCACCCTGTCCCGAGCGCTCAGGATCAAGATCTCGCCTATTGCCACAGGGTGCTGAATTAAGTTCAATATGACAGAGGGTAAGTACTGAATCCTAAGTACTCGGAACAGCATAGCAAAGAAAAAAGTTTAAATATTAAAACGGCAAAAGACTTACCAGTCTGTCAAGTGATCTTCTAAAATAAATTCATGGGTGCGGCCTCTTTCTGTCCAAGTCACTTTTGACAAAACCTTTTTTTCATGAGAAGAAACTTCTTCAATTTTTATGGCTCGCTTAAAAACAGTTTCCTTGCCAGTAGCTGAGTGGGAATAAAGGTTGCTAGTTTGATCCTGATAAAGTTGGCACCCAGAGCACGCGCCAATCTGCTGCCAGTATTGATCATCAATAAAATTATGCAAATTAAAATTATTTTTAACATCAACAATATAGCAACCATCAACTGAAGAATCGAAAAAAGATGTTGCACCAGATGGCAAAACTGACGGATCAGTGCGAGAAAAATCTCTAATACTTCTTACGACCTCAATGCCTTCTCGGGCTAAATTAGCAACAATAATAGAGTGTTCAGAGATTTGAGAAAAAGCAATAGCACTCGCCATTAATGCCAAAATGGTAATAATGCCTAAAATCAAAACACCCAGAGCTACCACAGTCTCCATCATAGTAACGCCTTGCTTGTTTTTTTTAATATTTTTCAAGCTCATATTATGTTAAAAAGTTAAAATGATTTACTGCACATCAATCTGGCCTGAAATCCTGTTTATAGTAATAGTCATCTGGTCATTTGCATGCCTTAAAGTAACTGCAGCAGTCTCATTTGGTGAATCTGGTTGAAGGCCATTAAAATAAATATCTCCTAATGGCGCTTCAAAAACAATGTCCAAACTATTAACTGCCGAGCCTCCTGATATTAAATCGCCGTCGCCAATATACACCCCCTTTGATACCTGAAAACTCCCTTGGCCATATTCTTCGCCCAAATCATAAAGTTTATTGCCGCCATGATCAGGATCAGCAAAAAAAACATAAGAACAACCGCCACTCGCGCACTCTGATAAATGAACGCCGTAATTATACCGCTGGTCACTAATAGTTTGACCAGTCAAAGCATAAATCTGCGCTTGGCGCAAAACAGAAACCATTTTGTCAACTTCTGTTTCCAAAGCCTCCTTATTCTCAAAACCGCGAAAGTTAGCTAAAAACAAAACCGACAACATAACCACTATTCCAGTAGCCACTAAAAGTTCTAAAACAGTAAAGCCCTTATTATCTAAGCGGATATTCGCGGATAAAAACGCGGAAGAACGCGGAAGAGTGACACGAGCTTTGTCAAAAATGCGACGTTTTATCTCTAATATTATTTTACTTTTTTGAAAAAACATATTTCTAAAATACAAAATACAAGATACAAGAAACAAGAAACAATTTCCAAATAAATCCCAAATTCCAAATCCCAAAAACCAATAAAAACTATTCCTTCTTCTTGTTCTCTTTATTCTTAATAATTGATGATAAAATATTTTTTAATTCTCTGGCTTCCTGTTTTAAATTTTGCATTCTGAGTTTAAATTCAAGATTAGCCTCTTCTATTAATTCTAACCAATGCAGACATTCTTTAGTTTCTTTTCTAGCTATTCTCATCTTGTGCAAAAAATCTTTATCTCCTAAAGAATCATTGGCTTCGCAGTAATTTGCCCCTATTGAACCCGCTAATCTGATAGCCTGATTAATTAATGGATTATTAATGGTATTCTTGGGTAAGGCTTGGCATAATCTTATAACTCTTTTACCAAAATCAGTTGCCCTGTCTTCTAAATTGTATTCATAATGACTCGTAACTGAAAACTGATTATTGGAAATTATTTGGAAATTGTATCTTGTATCTTGGAAATTGTTCAAAATTATATCTTAGAAATTTTAATATCAGAAGAAAGATAGATACCAGTCTAAAATTTTATTTCCCCAAAACATTGCAATAAAAGTCGCTGTGGTTAAAAACACACCAAAAGGCACTTCTGATTTCATTGTTTTCTTTCTTAAAACAAGCAAGGGCAAAGCCGCAATAACGCCTAAAATATAAGCTAAAGAAAGTGCCACCAGCCCTAATGGCCAGCCCAAAATTAACCCCATTAAAAACCCTAAGCGAATATCCCCTCCGCCAATCCATTTGCCACGTGATAAAATATATTGCAACCAAAAGAAACCACTTATAATTATAGCAGAAAATATAAACAATGAGTAATGAGTAATAAGTAACGAGTAATTAGAATTATTTTTTAAAATTAATAGCACTGCCTGAAAAATTAAAAGAGTGATAATTGCCGGGAGAGTAATTTTATCTGGGATAAGGTAATACTTAAGGTCAAAGACAAAGATAAGTATTAGAAAAGAAATAGTAATAAAGTAATAAAGTAATAAAGTAATAGAATAAATATTAATATTAATTCCCCTTATCCACCCATTGCTAAAAAAGGAAGTGGGAGAAGGTTGATCAAATGAAAAAACAATTATAAATGAAATTAAAAATAAAATTCCTGTTACAAATTCCACAATTGGGTATTGCCAGGAGATTTTTTGCTGGCAAGCCGAGCACTTGCCGCGCAGGATTATAAAACTTAAAAGAGG
>CAZDKR010000037.1:0-6317 GCA_964506375.1 uncultured Gammaproteobacteria bacterium | reverse complement strand
TTTTAATTAAAAAGAATTTGACCCCCTTTAATTATATTTAAATTTATTTATTATATTTAAAATATTTAAAGGGTTATTTTTAAGATTAACCAGAGATCTAAAATCACCTCTAGCCTCATATGACATATAATTTTACATATAACCTTTTAATACCACTATGTCAATTTGCTACGATCGTAGCAAATTGACATAGTGGTATTTTTAAATTTTTTAACTTTTTATTTTTTAAAATTTCTTTTATCTTCCTTTTCTATGCAGTGCACAAATTTATGCTTTGTGTTTATACACAAATAATCGCGATTTTTAAAATAATCAAATTTGTTCTACCTTCCAAGCGCCGCTTTCGCCTCTAACCAACCTTCCACGAATTTTAAACCCTGCCGCTTTGCTATGCCCTCCTCCCCCGTATTGCTTGGCAATCTCAGAAACATCAACATCATCTTTGGTGGTCCGCAAACTGCCTTTAATCATACCAAAGTCATCCTCCTTTAAAATCATCACCCCTCTGACACCATCTAAACTGTTTAAAAAATTTGCCAAACCTGAAAGCTCGTCATCCGAAACATTCAAATCCTCTAAGTCATCTTGAAAAATGGCTGTCGTGGCTAACTGATTTGAGGCATTGAGGTGTAGCCTAGCCAAAGCCTTGCCCCATAATTTTAAACTCTTAATTGAACGGCCTTTATGAAGATGTTTCAAAACAATATCAACTTTTGCGCCTATTTTAATCAGCTCACTGGCAATTCTTAAAGTTTTTTCTGTAGTGTTAGGATTAACAAAAACATCCGTATCAGTCAAAATGCCAGTCAATAAGGCAAGAGCCATTTTTCTGTCTATTTTTATTTTAAAATATTTTAAGAAATCATAAATAACTTCAGAAGTTGACGAGGCTTCTAAGTCCACTAAATTACAATCGCCAAAATTATCATTGGTTGCGTGGTGATCTATATTAATCAAATAAGGTTTATAAGAAATCTTCTCTAAAAAAACATCTAAATTAGACCTTGAGAAATCGCCGCAGTCTAAAACAGCAATAACATCAAACTTCTCTGCTAAAAGGGGGCGGTAATCGCTTTCAACCTTGTCAAAATAAGGTAAAAATTTAAAATCGTCAGGCAAATTATCATTAATGTGCAACTTAACAAATTTACCCTTAAGCTTTAAAAAGCGGTAGGAAGACAAAATTGAACCCAAGGCGTCGCCGTCGGGCCTAACATGAGAAACAATCAAAATTTTTTCAAAGTTATTTAATGCGTTATAAATTTGGCGATAGATTTTTTCTTTTTCATCTGGCATATTGAAATATCATACTACTAAAAATTCATAGTGTCAACAAAAACGGGAAGGCGCCAAAGCCAGCTATTTTCTTTCAAACTTAATCTTTCGCTTAAAATACTTGATTAATTCTCTCATCTCTTGAGAAAAAGACAGGTCTTTATTAATAAAATCTTTTGCTGTCTGGATTTTTAATATCTCTTGACCTGGCAAAACTCTTCTTTGTTTAGGGCAAGCGTGAACTAAAAACTGAGTTTTGCTCTCCAAAAAAGCTTTTCTTTTTTTGTAAACTATTTTGCCGTTTTCAAAGCTGTAGATGCCGGTTTCAGGAACTTGTTTTAAAATACCATGCCACTTCTGAGTAGCGCGCAAAACAACTTGACCGCCGGAAATAACCTTCTTTTTTTCAGCAGTTTCTGGATTAAAATTAGCTCTCTGCCAAAAGTTAATCAAACAATCAAAAAGGGTGGAAGGCTGCTTAAAAGTGCTATGAAAATTTAATTTTGTTAACCAACTTTCTAAATTTAAAGACGCTGGCTGACGGGCATTAATCTCTAAAAGATACAATTTTTTGCCACTCCAAAGAAAGTCAATGCCGGCTGGGCCAAAAAAGTTATTCTCACGCAAAACCCGGGCCACCTTTTGGCTCAAACTTAAAATTTTTCTTTTTAAACCGGCACTAAATTTAACCCAGACATTGCCCACAGTAGAAAACTCCTGATGGGTCAACTCTCTTGCGCCGGTCAGCTGGACGCTTGGCTGGCCCAAAACTGCTTTGCCAGGCAAAACCACTAGATTAATAGTCAGTGTCTGCCCTTTAACAAATTGGCTTACCCTAACTTCTCTCATCGGGAATTTGTTTTTCCATTCTTGCCATAATTTTTTATTTAACTTAAAAGTGCCTAAACCCGAATGACTAAGATTAAATTGAGCTATCAACCTCTCCCCTAATTTTCGGCTTAGCTTTTGATAACTGATTTTGCAAGGCCTGGTAATAATAAAACCAGGAAAATGCCTTTTTAACTGAGCAAAAAAATCTACTTGAGAAACTTTTGATTCAATCCTTTCTATCAATTCCGCTTTGGGGGTTAGAAGCTTTAAGCCAAGCCCTTTGGCCCTCTCCTCAATAAGCCGGCTGTTTTTAAAAACATAAAGATGCTTCGCGCCGCATCTTTTAATGATTGCTTTAAATTTTGGATTTAAAATTAAATCAAGTGTGGCATTGTGTAAAGTATTTTTTAAAAAATAAACTGACCAATTTTTAGGAATCGGCTTTGTTTTTTGATCCTCAAAAGTGACCAGCTGAAAATTTTGGTAATTCTCAGCCAAATAAGAAACTTTTTCTATGTCGCTTACAGCGCTGATTATTTTCATAAAATAAACACTTGGACGGGTTAAGTTATAATTAACAAAGCCGGTTTGTTTAAACCAAATCTTTCCCTAACACATTTTTCCAAACCGGCCAGAGACAGGGCTGAAGTGGTTGAACACCTTATCCCTGCCTTATTTAATACCTGAATGGATTCTTTCAAATCTTTGTCTTCAATCGTCCAGCCCCAGCCGCCCGAGTCTTTAATTATTTTTTCTATTTGAAAACGGCGGTGGCCAATCAAATCTACAATTGCATCTGCCAACGACACTTTTTCTGGTTTATAATTTTGGTCAAAATTCTTTACTAAAGTATTGACTTTGGCTGTCTGCACAATGTGAAACTGCGGCTTAAAATTTAAATAACTGCAAATCCCGACTGCTAAAGTGCCGGAAGAAGATGGGATAAAAATTGAACCAAGCTCAGTCAAACTATTTTCAATATCTTGAGCCAAACTTTTATAACCTAACAAGGCATCGTCAGAAGTTGATGCCCTAAGCAAAATAAAATTATTTTCTTTGGCATATTTGACTGCGCTAAATTTAGGTTTTTCTACTTTATAAATGCTAACCAAGCGATTGTTAGCAGCTATTTTTCTAATTCTATCTAATTTCTCTTGATTTATATTAACAGAAACAAAAATAGCCAATGGCAAACAGTACTGGCAGGCAAAATAAGCGGCTGAAACAGCCGCGTTGCCAGAGGAAGAAATAACCAAACCATTAACATCTTGCTGGCTGATTTTTTTAATCCAGACTGAAAATGACCTATCTTTGTGCGAACCGGTTATATTTTGAGTTTCATTATCAACCCAAACATCAAAACCATATCTATCTGACAGGTAGCCTGATTTAAAAATTTGTGTTTGTGTTGACATATTAATTATATATTCTAAAATTAAATAGATAATAATTTGTCTGTCTAAATCCACACACGCATCTATTCCTAACAAAAAGCAAAACAAGGCCGTGTGTGGATTACGCAAAAAATATGCAATGCACTTGTCCAGAATGTTCCACTAACTTTGATGTTGAAGAGGCTGTTGAAGGAACATTTTTAGAATGTCCCAACTGCGCTATGACCCTTATGGTCACCTCTGTTAATAACAACAAAGTAGAAGCCACGGTTGTGGAACTTGATAAATAATTAAACAAAAGTCAAATTTTTTACATCTTGCCAGTTTTGGCCGTCAAAAAATTCTTGAGGAGAGAATTGGAGTTTGTATTTAGCCCGTTTATCCCAAACTGAGCCAAGGTAAAAATATCTAATACCGCTTTGTTTGGCTAAAAGCAACGTTTTTAGCATCATTGAAATCCCTAAATTATTTTTAAAGTATTTCAATTCATAAAAAGGATAAGCATAATGAAAAATGTTTTTGGTTTTAAAAGAAATACACCAGCCAATATCTTGGCTGATTTTCTGATCCTTGGCAACTGCCAAACAATTGAAACTTGATTTTTTAGAATCCACAATTAACTCTTTAATTTTATTGGCACTAAAAATATTTTCACCAAATCTTTTTTGATAAAACCCAGCTCCCACTTTATGAATGCGCCAATCATACTCTTTCAGAGGCAAGGGCTCGAGGCTGACTATGTAATCTCGGGTTTTTCTCAAAATGCGTCGGTTTTCTGAAGAAAGTTGAAAATTTTTTAGGTCAACCCGCAAACCTTTTATCTGATGCATTTCATTTTTCAGCCGCGTTAAAACAAACCCTTGATTATATTTTTCTTCTATTGTCTGCGGGTTTGGGTTTTTTAAAATTATTTTTTGCCAGTAATGATATGACGGACACATAAAATTGGCGGTCTTCAAACTTTCACCTTTAATTTTTATACCTTTTAAATTTTTGCGTCATCCCACCTCCTGCCACAGGATAGCATAATAAAAAATGTTAATATATTAAATGTCAAAATATTAAACTGAAAACAACCTTTCCACATTCTCCGTTGTCTGTTGGCTTACCTCTTCATAACTTATATTTTTTATTTCTGCCACTTTGCACGCCACGAATTCAACAAACTGCGGCTTATTTTGTTCTCCACGATGCGGCTCAGGCGTTAAATACGGCGCATCTGTTTCCACTAAAATTCTATCTAAGGGTACATATTTTACTACTTCTCGCAGTTCATCAACAGATTTATTTTTAAAAGTAATGATGCCTGTAAAGCCAAGATAAAAGCCCAGGCCAAGAAACTTTTTGGCGATTTCTAAAGTAGAGCTAAAACAATGGATTACGCCTGTCACTTGCAATCCATAATTTGCAATCCGTAATTTTAAAATATCCAGCAAATCCTCATAAGCGTCAACAGGATTGTTTTTACTGCCCCGGGCGTGTAAAATTATCGGTAAATTGTTTTTTTGAGCAAAATCTAATTGCGCGACAAGGCCTTGTCTTTGCAATCTCTTTGGTTCTCCTGGCGTTTTTTCCATTTTCTTGCTTCTGACGTTTTCTGTAATATAAAAATAATCTAACCCTATTTCGCCGACTGCTATAATTTTATTATGCTTATCCTCATCAATTAATTTTTGATATCTGTCTGCCTCAAACTTTTCTTCTGAAGTTTTAAGCTTAATTTCATCTTCATCCGCTTCTGTGCCTGATAAATGATTTGGGTGTATGCCAATGCTGGCATAAATCGGGTCATTAGGATATTGGCTGGCAATCTCAACTGCCTGGCATGAAGTATTAATTTGCGAGCCAACATTAATAATGCCGATCTTCTTTTTTAGACAATCGGCAATAATGTCAGGATAAATGTCTTTAAAAACAGAAAAGTTGAGGTGAGAATGGGAATCAAAAAGAGTAACCATAAAGAACGCAAAAGGCGAAAATCTTTTCTACCATTTTAGATAGCTTTTTGCCTGCCTTACCAACTCTGGCAACAGCGGCACTAAAATCTTGCCTATATGGATCAACCATTTAGCCACCTTTGACGATTCAATGGCCGGAATAATAAAATTTGAAAATGGAAATCTGCCAATCATAACCAAAACTATGCCTAACACTAAAGCGCCTTCAAGTAGCCCTAACATAGCACCAGCCAGGCGGTTAATGGTTTTTAAAAAGGGAATAATGGCGATCACTTTAAAAACTTTGTTAATTAACCAAAACACCAAACCAACCAACCTGTTAACCAGAATAAAAATTAAAAGAAAAGCGACAACCTTAGCTAAATTCTCATTACCCATAAAAATGGGGTTAATAAGGCCAGCTAATTGTTCAAAGTAATACCCTGCCACCAAAACACCGGCCACTGTTCCTACTAAGGCGCCAAGTGAATAAATTAAGCCAAACCAAAAACCGCTAAAGGTAAAAAAGAATAAAATAATCAATAAAATAAAATCAAGAATAGTCATATATTTTTAATTTATCACAAGCAAAGCAAGGAAATCCTTTTGGCAGGATTGTTATAAAATATCTTAAACTAAATTTAATTTAAAAAACAATAAAGGAGGAAAAAATGAAAGGGTCAAAAATTACAAATGCGTTTTTAAAACTTGAGCAAAAACGTTTAAGGGAGATAAAAAGAAAGTCATCTATGCCCGGGTGTAGAAGCTCTGGAGGAGGCAAAAAATTAAAACCGTCCAAAGGAAAGAAGTGATTACCCTGCCACCACCACAAACTCCCCTTTAGGATTTCCGTTTGGGAAATCCTTTTTTATTTGCTCTA
>CAZDKR010000036.1:0-6395 GCA_964506375.1 uncultured Gammaproteobacteria bacterium | reverse complement strand
TTGCCTTTAATGATTTGCAGATAAAAAACCCTGACTAACAAGAGAAAAATAATTAGGAAGACAAAAATAAAAAAATGTTTTATTTTTTCTTTAGAAACAGCGCTAGTTAGGCGGTCTTTATATTCTTTATCAATCAAAAAATCATCACTTGGCGCCTCGTGATATTTTAAACTGTATTTTTTCTTTTCTAATAAATGATCAGGGGTGATAAATGGTTTTGTCATACAATTGGCAACTGGTAATAATCTGATAATTAAATGACGAATATTAAAATGAATATTAAACGTTTTCGCTTGTATTTTAGCAAGAAGCAGGAGAATGGACAAGGCGGCTTAAACTGCCCGTTTGTTTCCTTTGTTCGTGGCAGAGACGGCCGTGGCAATTTTACCGATATAACGATATAACGTTATATCGTTATATCGTAATTCAGAGTAACAGGCATCAATTAATTGAATTTATTTATTAAATATGGTAGATTATGGATATGAACCAGAAGAAAGACCATCTTGCGAAATTGCGTTTAGTAGGGGCTAAAGAAAAGCCAGAGTTGCCTTATGGAATAAAAATTATATTTTTTGGCACGCCAGAATTTGCTAAAATTGTTTTAGGAAAAATAATAAAGACGCCTTCTTTTAAAGATAAAAAGGCAGGACATTGGAAATTTGAGATTTTAGCCGCAGTTACAGCGCCTGATAAGCCAGTGGGGAGGAAACGTATTCCCACTCCCCCGCCAGTTAAAGTTTTAGCCCAAGAGAATAATATTCCAGTTTTGCAGCCGACAGATTTAACTGACCAAAAATTCGCGAGACAGCTAAAATCTTTTTCCCCTGATTTAATTGTGGTAGCGGCTTACGGTAAAATAATTCCAAAGAACATTTTGGATATTCCTAAATTTGGTTCACTCAACATCCACCCTTCTCTTTTGCCTAAATACCGAGGCGCGTCCCCTATTCAGTCTGCGATTTTAAATGGCGACAAAGAAACCGGGGTTACCATTATGTTAATGGATGAGAAGATGGACCACGGAGATATAATTTCCAAGTTCCAGTTTCCAATTTCTAATGACGATACATATGAATTTTTATCCAAAAAATTGGCTGAGTTAGGAGCTGAGCTTTTAATTAAAACTATTCCTGATTATGTTGCTGGTAAAATTAAGCCTATTGGGCAAGAACATGATAAAGCCACATATTGTAAAATAATTAAAAAAAATGACGGAAAAATTGATTGGTCAAAGTCAGCCCAAGAAATTTATAATCAATGGCGAGCGTTTTATCCCTGGCCGGGCGTGTTTTTTCAATCAACAATTAACAATCAACAAATAACAATAAAACTCATTGAAATAAATTTGAGTGATGTAAAAAACGAAGGCAAAAATTCTGGTGAGTTTTTTATTAAGGACAAGCGTTTGTACATTGCATGCGGACAGGAGACCGTTTTAGAGATTAAAAAATTACAGCCAGCAGGGAAAAAAGTAATGACTGCCAAGGAGTTTGTGAACGGGTATTTAAAGTGAGCCAAGTTTCCTTCAAGCAAAGCCCGGTGACCGGGCTTTTGAATTTGCCTGAAATTTGGTATAATGAAATCAAACCATTTAAACAGCAGAACATTAAAACATAAAAACAAAGCCTAAGCCAGATTTTAATATCTTTTATGTTTTAATGTTTTGATGAAAAAATATGCAAAAACCGCTTATTTATTTACTTGTTATTTTATTTGCGTTATCCATGCCCTTGGCTTTGCTAAACGCAGCCACATTTAACCCTGGTTTTATTTTATCTGATCATGAGTTAACAGATTACACTTCAATGAGTATGAACCAAATCAGGGATTTTTTAAAAAGAAAAGGGAGCGCTTTGGCCAACTATGTGGATAAGACAGTAAGAATGTATGTTTATCAGATTATTTATGATGTTTCTCGGGTTTATAAAATAAATCCAAAGTATGTTTTAGTTTTATTGCAAAAAGAACAAAGTTTAATTACCGACCCTAACCCGTCTCAAGGACAACTTGACTGGGCCACTGGTTATGGCTGTCCTGACAGCGGCGGGTGCAATCCAAAATATAAGGGCTTGGCTAATCAGATTGACTGGGGCACTGGCGGCACTCGCTATTATTTAGATCATCCAGAAGAATTTAAATATCAAGTTGGCCAGACTTATGAAATTGATGGCCAAAAAGTTACAATTGCTAATAATGCCACCCGCGCTTTATATATTTATACTCCCCATATCCATGGCAATAAAATTTTGCATACTTTGTGGAATAAGTGGTTTGCTTTAGAATATCCTGACGGCTCGCTTTTGCAAAACGCTCTTGACGGCGGAATTTGGTTAATTCAAAATGGCACTCGCCGGCCATTTTTAACTAAATCAGCTTTTGTTTCGCGTTATTCATTTGATAAAGTCATTACTGTTAAACCAGAAGATTTAGAAAAATATGAAATTGGCGCTCCAATAAAATATGCCCAATATTCTTTACTGCAAATTCCGAGCGGAGGCATTTACCTTCTAGAAGATGATAAATTAAGGCCGATTATGTCCAGAAAAGCTTTTCGTTTATTAGGATTTAATCCTGAGGAAGTGACAAAGGTTGAACTTAAAGACATTGCTGATATGCCTAAAGGCGAGCCAA
The DNA here is from genome assembly GCA_964506375.1 of uncultured Gammaproteobacteria bacterium. GTDB lineage: Bacteria > Patescibacteriota > Patescibacteriia > UBA2196 > UBA2196 > CAZDKR01. The sequence goes on along the minus strand of CAZDKR010000036.1, from coordinate 3,761 downwards.
TTACTATGGAATCATCTTACCCAACCGGCGCATTGCTTCAGGATAACACCACTGGTGGAGTTTACTATGTTAAAAACGGCAAAAAATATCCGATCTGGTCAAAGAAGTTAATAGATTTGTATTATAGTCATAAAAAAATTACTCCAGTTGATCCTGATGAGTTAGCCCAATATCCGACTGGCAAGCCAGTTAAACTTCAAGACGGCGAGTTGGTTAAAAGCCATAATGATCCAACTGTCTATTTTATATCTAATGGCTTAAAGCGCCCGATTGCTTCTGCCCAAACATTTGAAAGTTTGGGTTACCAGTGGAAAAATATAATTGAGATTGAAAAAAAGGTTCTAGATTTACATCAAACAGGAGAAGAAATTAATACTGAAAAGTAGTTATTGTTTAAGTTTACCCTAAGGATTCTGATCCGCGGCCAGTGGCTAATAGCAAAAATGTTTGTCAGACGCAGAAGCCTTAATTAAAAGATCAAAACTGCCTATTGTCGCCGCGTCTGCGAAATACAGATTACGCCTTGTTCGCCTAATTATATTGGAATTTCAATGTTATATACGAAAAGGAGTGGACAAAGCGCTTATTTATAAGCAATAGCAAGGGCAATGACAATGTATTTGGCAAAGGCGACAAAAATCTATGTTAATTTTCTCTGCTGTCACACCTCATCCCCCAATTCTCATTCCAGCGATTGGCCAGGACAGTTTAGAACAAATTAAGAAAACACAACAGGCAATGCAAGAGCTGGCTAGCGATTTTTACGCTGCCCAGCCCGAAAGCTTGATTGTAATTTCTCCCCACGGAGAATTGTTGGAAAATGCCTTTACTATTAACACCGCCCCAGAATTCAAGGGTTCTTTTAAGCAATTTGGAGATATGGAAACATTGTTGGAGCTCAAAGGCGATGTTGGTTTAAGTTACCAGATTAAAGAAGCATTAGAAACAAAATTGCCTATCCAGATGATTTGTCAGCCGGAATTAGACCATGGTGTGAGTGTTCCTCTTTACTATTTAACTCAAAATTTTTTAACCAGGCTGTCGCGTTTGCCCACAGCCAGTGACCAATTGTCAGATAAGAAAAATCTTAAAATCATCCCTCTTGGTTATTGTTCGCAAGATTACAAAACGCATTTTAAATTAGGGCAGCAATTGTCAGAGATTATTCATAGTTCGGAAAAAAGAATAGCAGTAGTGGCTTCTGGCGACCTATCGCATCGGTTAACCAAGAACGCGCCAGCTGGCTATTCTGCTTTGGGCAAAAAGTTTGACAGGCAATTAATAGAAATGATTAAGCAAAGAGATTTTGAAGGGGTTATAAATATGGACCAGAGTCTTGTTGAACAAGCTGCTGAGTGCGGATTAAGGTCAATTATTATTTTACTTGGTGTTTTGGCTGGCCGCAATTGCACACCCCGGATTTTGTCATATGAGCATCCTTTTGGGGTTGGGTATTTAGTTTGCAACTTTGAGTTAAATAGATAGTTTTTGCAAATTATTTAGAAAAGTTGTTGCTCAAATATGACTTTCCTTTTTTAAAATATAAATAAATACCAAGTTTCAGCCCTGTTACAATTCCTAAAAAATCAACTAACCAGTCTAAGGCGCTAACTGACCTGTCAACCACAAAGGTTTGGTGCAATTCGTCTGATAATGCGTAAATGGCGCTGATAGCCAAGGACAAATAAATTTTTTTCTCTTTTATGCCAAGTGCTCTTAAAATTAAAATTGCCAAAATGAAAAATTCTATAAAATGAGCCAGGTAAGAATAATCAAAGAAAACTGGCGGATAATCATTGCCAGGAACTGAGGAAAGGATAAAAATAACAATGGCCCAAAGGATAGGAGGAAGATAATTGAAAATTATTTTTTTAATCATAAGTTAATGTTTAGGGCGAACGCAAGTTTCAAGTTGGCTAAAAGATAAGTGTTAAATATTTTTATGTTTAACGCTTTTTTGCTTTCCATTTTAAATATTTCTCTATCAATTCATTTAATTCTCCGTCCAAGACTTCCTCTACTTCTTGGGTTTCATAGCCAGTGCGGTGGTCTTTGACAAGCTTATAAGGGTGCAGGACATAGGATCTAATTTGGTTACCCCAAGCCGCCTCGCTAAATTCACCGCGCAGTTTCTTTTTTTCTTCTTCTTGTTCTGCTTCATTGTATTGTTTAAGGCGCGCTTTTAGGATTTTTAGAGCAGTTTGTTTGTTCTGCAACTGCGAACGTTCGTTTTGGCAAGTTACTGTGATGCCAGTGGGCTTGTGCCTGATTCTGACTGCTGAATCCGTGGTATTGACAGATTGCCCGCCATGACCAGAGGCGCGAAAAGTGTCAATTTCTAAATCTTCTTCTTTTAATTCAATATCCTGCGCCTCTTCCAATTCAGGCAAAACTTCAACCAGAGCAAAAGAGGTGTGTCTCATTTTTTCAGCGTCAAAAGGAGAGATGCGAACCAGGCGATGCACGCCAGCTTCGCTTTGCAAGTAACCATAAGCCCATCTGCCTACTACCTCAAAGATTGTTGATTTAATACCGGCCTCACTGGCTGCTTGTCGGTCCAGGATATTAATTTTAAATTTTTTGTTTTCGCAGTAGCGGAAATACATCCTTTCTAACATTTGAGCCCAGTCTTGGGCGTCAACTCCTCCAGTGCCGGCGTGGATGGCTAAGATGGCGTTATTTTTATCATATTCTCCAGACAGCATAGTTTTAAATTCCAATCTCTCAAAGTCTTTTTGCAGTTTATCTAATCTTTTTTCTATGTCTTTTTCTAAATTCTTGCTTTCTTGCGCAGAGGTTTCTTTCCTTGCTTCTATAGCTAAATCCAGCAAATCGGATAAATCCTGGTCTAATTTTCCAAATTCATCTAACTCACTTTTTAAATCAGCCACTTCCTGACTAATTTTTCTTGCATTTTCTTGATTATTCCAAAACTTTGGTTCATTCATTTTATCTTCCAGTTCCATTAACCTCTGCTTTTTTTGAGCCAATTTTAAAATTTCTCCAGTAGTTTGGAGATTATTTTTTAGCTCTTGAATTTTATTTATAAGCTCGTTCATTTTTTAATTTTCTGATTTTTTCTTTGACTCCGCGATTATATCCCCCAACCTTGCCGTCACTTCTTATTACCCTATGGCATGGAATTTTGGGATTATAATTCTTGTTTAAAATATTTCCCACGGCGCGATAAGCCCGTGGTTTGCCAGCCAATTTTGCTACCTGTTTATAAGTTAGCGTTTTGCCTTGAGGGATTTTGGCAACTATCTTTAAGACTTTTTGTTTAAAATTTTTAACTGGCATATTTTACGTCTTTAGCTTAGCACAGAATTTTTAAAAATAAAAGCGCCCTGGCAGGGCATCTAATTTTTGTTTTTCACTTTGACGCATTGGAACAGGAGGGTGAGAAATATAAAGTTATGTTTCGGACACAAAGACCCATTTGGATAATGGCTTACTATGAATTATAAAATCTTATTATTATCTGTTTATTATCCGTTTTAATGCGTCCCTATTTAATCTGTTCCAGGCGTTTATCAGGACTCAGGATCGGGATTTGGACGCGCAAATAAAAAGGAGAATAATTTAAAATTATTCTTTCCTAACGCCGTTATTACTTTGGTGAAAAATGACTCGGGGACAGGGATTCGAACCCTATGCCACGCTTCGCGCGGCAGAGCAGACGGGCAATCCCGAAAGCTTTCGGGATCCCCAGACCCCCTTCCTTTTTGCCCGCCTGCTTGGGCTTCGCCCTGAAATTTTTT
>CAZDKR010000035.1:0-6416 GCA_964506375.1 uncultured Gammaproteobacteria bacterium | reverse complement strand
TAGCTAGAAGGATTATGGTAAACATTTTTTAACTAATATCTAATTATATTTATTTCTTATTTTTCTTTTGGGGCTTTTCTTGTTTTTTTGGCGTTTATGATTTTCCAGGACGGCATTAGAGATTAGGATCGATTAGCCGACCCGAAGATTTCTACTTTCTCTTCCACTGCTTTTTGCACAGCTGCCATAGGCGGAGTCAGTATTTTTCTAGGATCTATCTCATGAACATTGCTCATTAATGTTTCGCGCAAGGATCGGCTGAATTCTTGCCTCAGGCGTGTGTCAATGTTTATAACAACCACCCCGTTTTTAATTGCTTCTTTAATATCTTCATTAGAAACACCAGAAGCGCCGTGTAAAACCAAGGGCACTTTTGTTTTCTCGTGAATTTTTTTTAATCTTTCCTGGTCTATTTTTTCTTTACCCGGAAAAAGTCCATGCATAGCGCCAACAGAAGGTGCTAAGGTATTGATTTCTGTCTGTTTAATGAATTTCTCTGCTTGTTCAGGATCGGTCATGTACCTTTCAGTATCTTTTTCAGTTAAACCAGCGTCTACATCTTTTTGGCCCAGTATATTTCCTAACTCTCCTTGCGCCCAACATTTGTGTTTATGAGCATAATGAGTGGCTTGTTTTGTTAAAGCCACGTTTTCATCATAAGGCAGATCAGAAGCATCAATGTGAATTGAAGAGAAGCCGGCGCTAATGCATTCTGCTACTGAGCGGAAACTTTTACCATGATCCAAATGTAAAGCTACTGGAATTTTAACCGCTTCATTTTTGGCAATTGTCTTCACAATATGGGTGATGGGTTTTAAGCCAGCATATTGGATCGTGGTTTCCGAAACTTGAATGATAACTGGGGAGTTTTTATTCATTGCGCCTTTAACAATGGCTAAAGTTGTTTCTAAATTAAAAGTATTAAAGGCTGCTACAGCATAACCTTCTTTTTGAGCTTTAGAAATGATGTCTTTGATGTGAACTAACATAAATTAATAATCAATTAACAATTAACAAATAACAATTAACAAGAGACAATTAACAAATAACAAGAGATAAGGGAGAAAACAAAAATCAAAAAGCAAATAACAAAAAGCAAGATGTTTTCTATCCCGAGCACTCGGGACAGGATGACATTTTTCTTAAATTCCTAAATTATAATTTCTAATTTCTAATAAATGTCTAATGTCTAATTTTCTAAATGTCTAAATATAGAATTAAAAATTAAAAATTTTAAATTTTGAGTTTTATTATTTGTTATTTGATTTTTGACATTTGGTGTATTAATGGCATAAATTTCTCTATACTCAAACTAGCTCCTCCAACTAGAACTCCGTTTAGCAGCCCGGGTTCAATAAAATCACGCACATTGCTTTCATCAACACTGCCGCCATAAATGATTGAAATATTTTTTTCAATAATTTCCTTGTCAAAAAAATCTAACAATGTATGTTTGATTACTTGAGCCGCATGTTTTGCTTCTTCTGGTTTTACTGCTTGGCCAGTTCCGATTACCCAGACTGGTTCATAAGCAATGATTATTTTCTTTTCAGTTTCCTTAGAGACACTCACGTCCTCTAATGCACGGCTGACTTGTTTAATTAAAACTAAGTCAGTTTTGCCAATTTGTCTTTCATCAAATGTTTCACCAACGCAAATAATGGGAATTAAATCATTATCTAAACAAATATTAACTTTTCTATTAACCTCTTCGTCACTTTCACCCAAATACTCTCGGCGTTCAGAATGGCCAATAATGACGTATTCTACCCCCGTTTCTTTGAGCTGTAAAGGTGAGACTTCGCCAGTATAAGCTCCTTTTTCGTGATAAAAGACATTTTGAGCGCCAAGTTTTATTCCGCTGCCGCTAATTATTTTACCAACATTAGAAAGTGCAGTAAATGAGGGGCACAATATTAACTCTATTTGTTTTAATGTTTTAATGTCTTTATGTTTTAACGAGTTTGCCAAATCCTCTGCTTCAGAATTGAGCAGCTGCATTTTCCAGTTAGCAATGAGATAGATTTTGTTCATTTTTTTAGGCCTGACCCAAGAAGTCCTGCTGTCCGCAGGTCAATGACGGGTCTTATTGAATAAAGATATTCAATTTCTATGGTTTCTTTTGCCTTGATTAAAATCAGGGCTTAGGATGACATTAGGAATCCGCCGCTTAATGTTACCAAGGTGACTATTACCCCAGCCACGCACACTCCTGCAAATATCAATCCCACACTTTCCCAATATTTAAAACCAAACAACCAAGCGGCCAAGCTGCCTGTCCAGGCGCCGGTTACTGGCAAGGGTATTGCTACAAAGAGAACCAACGCCGCTTTCCCCCATCTGTAATATTTGCCTTCAAATTTCTTTCTTGTTCTTTGAAAGAGCCAGTTAAAAAATTTATCACAAATTTTAAAATTTTTCATTAAAAATTTTACCAAATAGCGCCAAAATAATAACAAGAAAAAAATCGGTGTAATATTACCTAAAACTGACCAAAAATAAGCCGACACTATATTCATTTTATAATTTAATAAAGCAATTGGCAAGGCTGCTCTCAATTCGCCGATGGGAGTCATTGATGTTAGGAATGTTAATAGTTCAGGAGGCAAGTTCATTTATTAGAGAACGTCATCCTAAGGACCCTGGCATAAGTCTGGGGGCAAGGGACCCTGTGAGTTATTGGTCATTTTGCCACTGGTAATTCTCTTCTACCCAATTTATAATCGCTTTCGTGTCTTGAAACCTTGCGTTGGCTTGAGAAGAATTCAAGACCACAGAAATAACCTTATGGCCGTTTTTAAGTTTAAATAATCCAGTAAAACAATAACCAGCTTCGTCAGTATAGCCGGTTTTGCCGCCCTGGTTATTCCACCACTTAAGTAGCGGGTTAAATAAAAAATGATTAGTATTTTTAACTAAATGGTGTTTTTTGGACAGACTGCTAAAGGAATAAACTTTGGTAAATAACGCTTTTTTAATTAAATTATTTTCCAAAGCAATACTTAATAATTGGCTTACTTCATAAGGGGTAGAAACATTTCCCTTTTTTAATCCAACCGGATCTGCGAAGTGCGTATGGCTTAAATGCAATTCTGCAGCTTTTTCATTCATCTTAGACACAAATTCATCTTTTGACATACCAGTTGACCTTACCATGGCTAAAGTCGCGTTATTATCTGAATTAACAAGCGATAAATAAAACAGATTTTCCAGCGTGACCCTTTCGCCCAAAAGTAAATTCATCTTTCCAACTCCGGTTAAATCTTCAGGGATAATTTTTATTTCCTTTTTAAAGTCAGGTTGGGTGTCTAAAAAAACTAAGGCAGTCATTAATTTAGTAATACTGGCAATTGGTTTTTGCTGGTGAGGGTTTTTGGCAAATAGAACTTTCCCGCTTTCCTTGTCTATGACTATGGCGTGGCTGGCAGAAATTTTTACACCTAAATTTTTATTAACAATCCTCTCAGGCCCTTCTGTTATAACTTTATCTCCTGCTTCCTGGGCTTGAGTGCCCAAAACTTGGCCTTGATCATTGTTTGCAGGCAAAAATAATTGAGTAGTTAATAAAATGGTCAAAATAAGTTTAGATAACATTGGTTATTATGTCTTGTTTCTTAACATTTTTATTATTTCATCCTCGCTCAACATCTTCACTTCCTTTTCACTTCTTTTCTTGTATTCCACCTTTTCTCCAGTTTTCTCGCTAACTACTAACCGGTGAGGGATGCCAAGCAAATCGGCTTCGGCTAGTTTTTCACCAGCGCTAACCCCTAATCTGTCATCATATAAAACATCTAATCCCTGGTTTATTAACTTCTCATACAGTTTTTCTGATTTATTAGTATTTTTATTCAAGTTAATTAAATGTATATCAAACGGGGCTAGGTTGTCAGGCCAAACCAATCCTTTGTCATCATTAAAAATTTCTGCCAAGGTTCCCATTATTCTTGATGGTCCAATGCCATAACAACCCATTACCACAGGCTTTTCGTGCCCGTGTTTATCAACATATTTAAAATTAAAAGCGTTTGAGAATTTGGTTTTTAATTTAAAGATATTGCCCACTTCAATGGCGTTTTGTTTTTCTAATTTTTTATTACCGCACTCCGGGCATTCGCTTTGTTCATTGATTAATTCTTTATTAACCGCTACTTTGCATTTACTGCAAACATAAATCTCATCTTCCCCTGTTTGGCATAATGTTTGGTATTCGTGAGAGTATTTAGAAAAATCGCCGCCTGAGGCATAAGTTTTTAGGGTTATTTTACCAATTCCCAGCCGTTGCCAGATTTTTTCGTATGCTTTTTCAACTTGCGTGTAATATTTTTCCAAATTTTCTTCTGAGGCATGGAAAGAGTAAAGGTCTTTCATTATAAATTCCCTGGCGCGCAAGAGTCCTGATTTTGATCGGGGTTCGTTTCTGAACTTGGTCTGGATTTGATAAACTGCTATTGGCAAATCCTTGTAGGAAAAGACAACTTTCTGTGCTAAAGGCGTAACAATTTCTTCATGAGTCGGTCCTAAAGCCAAATCCTTATTCCCTGCCCCTTTAAGTTTAAATAGCTGTTCAAAGGATTTCCACCGCCCTGTTTTTTTCCAGTTCTCTGCCGGGTGCAGGACTGGCATTAGTATTTCTTGGCCGCCAATAGCATTCATTTCTTCACGGATAATATTCTCAATTTTCTTTAACACCCGAAAACCTAAGGGTAAATAATTATATACTCCAGCCATTACTTTATCCACAAACCCAGCCCGAATTAAAAGCCGGGCATTTTTTGCTTCTTCGTCCTTAGGGTTTTCTTTTAGGGTTTTGTAGAATAATTTTGATTGTTTCATAGGGTCTATTTAGTGTTTTTGGCGCCTTTGTCATCTTAGAACAGGGTTGCTGTAAAAATTTATTTTCAAGTGGCCCTAATGTGCTATTCAGAGACGTTAGGTTTCTTTTTTAATAAAAGCGATTCAATCGTTTTGCTTTTTGCCTTTTTGGGAATACTTTTGTTTTATAAAAATTGATGCAATAATTTTCCTCCCCATCTAGCCAAGTCTCGGTAAGTCACCAAGACAATTAAAATCATCAAAATGGCAAAGCCGATATTGTGAACCAAATTTTCAATTTTTCTATTTACTCCTCTGCCCCGCACTTTTTCAATAATTAAAAATACAATTCTGCCGCCATCAAGGGCTGGAAAAGGCAAAAAGTTTATGATGGCCAAATTCAATGACAGTAAAGCAGCAAATTGCAAGACATAAACAAACCCTAAATTAACAACTTGGCCTGTTAGAACAGCAATACCCACTGGTCCGGCTATTTCTGCTGTGACTTCGCCGGTAGTAATAATATTTTTTAATAAATTTCCTAAGGCGGCTAAAATAATGATTGCTAAATTATAAGTGGTTTTAACGCCTTGCCAAAGCGATTCGTACCAAGGATAAGTAACAATGCCGGTTTTCACTAAGCCCACTCCCAAAACCGCTTTGTTGTTAGAGGTATCTAAGACTTTTGGCGCAATGCGTATTTCTTTTACCTCGCCCCCTCGATCAATCCGCAAGTTCACTAACTGATTTTTATGTTGATTTACATAATTTTGCAAATCTTTAATTGATTTTATTTTTTGGTTGTCAATAGAGATAATTGCGTCGCCTACGGTTAAGCCAGCCAGTGCGGCCGGGGAATCTTTGTTAATTGATACAATTTGAATCTTTTCGTTGCGAATTGATTTGGCCTGTGACAAAACTTCATTGTCAAGCACAGAAGGTATGCCAATGCCAAATCCAATAGACAATAGAACTACGCACAAAATGACATTCATTAAAACTCCGGATGAAAGTATAATGCTTCTTTGCCAAATCTTTTTATTGCCAAAACTATCAGGTTCTTTAATTTCACTTTGATTTTCGCCTTTGATTTTGACAAATCCGCCAATAGGCACCCAATTTAAGGAATAAACAGTATTTGGCGCATTTTCTGATTTAAATTTTTTACCCCAAACCCATTTCCGCTTGCCGTTTTTGTCCTTGTAAAATCCGAATAACCTGGGTGGCAAACCAAAACCAAATTCTTCAACTTTAGTTTTAAAAATTTTAGCACTTATAAAGTGGCCTAGTTCGTGGACTAGGACCAATAGACCTAAGATGATGACAAAAGTTATTATAGTTAACAGCATATAGCTTTTTCTCTACCCAGAGTTAGTAAGGAATCATATCTTATGATTTAATGTCCAATTTCTAAAAAGCCTTTGTTTGAATATTTAGGCACCAGAGATTGGGATTTTATTAGAAATTCGGGGTTAAGAAATGGAAATTGGAAATTGGAAATTAGAAATTGGTAATGGAAATTAGAAAATGGAAATTGGAGGTTAGGAATTGGAAATTAGAGATTAGAAATTGGTAATAGAAATTGGAAATTAGAAATTGGA
>CAZDKR010000034.1:0-6466 GCA_964506375.1 uncultured Gammaproteobacteria bacterium | reverse complement strand
AATTACCTCCAACCTATACTACTTTTAGGGCAGAAGGAGGGTATGGATAATTTGATAGTTCAAAATTCAAAATAAAGGATGGCGTTTTTTATAATAAAATTTGAGCAAATTCAGCATTATCTTTAATGTTCTTCTGGAAAATCAATCACTTTAAGCAGAATCTTTAATTGATAAACCGCCTTCTTGGCAAATGCTTCATTAAAAAAATAACTTCCAAAACAAAAAGCAGTAACTTCAACATTTTGTTTCTCTAAAACTTTAGCAGCCAAAACCGATCTAAACCGCCAGGCAATTAAATAAAGCTTCTATTTTTTCCATAACTGCTTAGAATTTAAAAAATAAGCTGCCAAAAATGTACTAATAGGCACAGATAAAATGATTCCTATACTGCCAACCAATGCTCTCATTATTTCAGTAGCTATCATCTCATTATTAATTACTTGATGAAAATATAGAAAAGGCGGTTGTTTGATATTAAATAACAACAACAAAGGCAAAGAGACACTTGCATAAGCCAAAAACAATGTATTTACCATTGAACTCATATGCGAAACTCCAATCTTCATTGCTTTTCTGTAAACTTGGCTTGTATTTAACTTAACATTAGCTGATTTTATTTCTTCAACAGCAGTAATTTGGCTGATCACCACATCATCCAAAACCCCTAAAGCACCAATCAAAATCCCCGCCAAAAGCAATCCTTTAAAATTTATCATTCCTTTTCCATAATCCACTAAAAACATTGCCTCTTCTTGACTCATCCCTGTCAATCTAAGTATTTTGGTAAAAATAATTGAACCTATTCCCACAATTGTCAAACTAATTAAAATGCTCAAAATTGCCAAATGCGACCTCTTGTTGAAACCTTCAACCAAATAAATTATACTTACTAAAATTAAAAGGGAGCCAAAAATAGAAATCAACAATGGATTACCGCCGGCTAAAATTTTAGGAACAACTAATTTAATAATTATCAAAAATGTTAAAAACAAGCCAATCAATGATCTTACGCCTTTCCAACCACCGACCCAAATAACTACCCCTATAAAGAAAATTAGCAACCACCAAAGTCTTTGATGACGAACATAATCAATAATATAATATTTTGCTTCTCCATTAACTGAATTAAAAGCGACTAAAACTTTATCTCCTACCTCATATTTGTTAGCACTTACCACTTCATAATCATCAATACCCTGAAAAAAAATCTCTTTATCTTTCCATTGTCCGTGCAAACCTTTTAATTGAATATTCTGTTGAATCACCTCTGACCCATCATCTCTTTTAAATTTTCTTTCCTCTAATATTTTCTCTACCTTAGCTTCAAAAATTTGTTCATTATTATTATTATTATTATATTCTTCTTTATTTTGAGCTAATGCAAAAAGAGGTAATATTAAAAACAAAAACATTAAAAATAAAATTTGGCTTCTTTTATTCATAAAACGTATCCATAATAAATATATTCATAAATTTATAATAATATTTTTCACAAATAAAAACAACTCTTTGTACCTGACGGGTACATTAAATTATCAAAAATATTAGTCTTTGGTAAAATTAAGGGCAAGAATCAATGAGATATTATTATATGAAAGATAAACAAAAGCGCCAGCCTTTTTAATAAAAAGACTTTTAAATTAGTTAGCGGAATACAATTTTAATCAGCCGCATCAAACTCTTAAGTCTGATTGAGTTTAGTCAAAAATATATAAAAGCACCTGAAAAGTAGCCACTTTACACAAACAGATTTTCAAAGCATCTTCTTTATGTTATAATATATTACAGATAAATTAATTTGTTAATAATTTTTAAATTTTTATGTCTCAACAAGAACAAGAATATGTCGTCTTGGTAGACGAACAAAATAATATCTTAGGCACGATGCCAAAATCAAAAGTGCATCAAAAGAAAACTCCTTTACACAGGGCTTTCTCTTCTTTTATTTTTAACAAACAAAAACAACTTTTACTCCAACAGCGAAGCCGCAAGAAAAAGACATGGCCCTTAATGTGGTCTAATAGCTGTTGTGGGCACCCCAAATTAAATGAAAGTAATATTAATGCAGCGAAGAGGAGACTTAAAGACGAATTAGGATTAGAAGTGAACGATCTTCAAGAAATCGCTCCATACCGTTACCAATTTTCTAAAGATGGGGTAATGGAAAATGAAATTTGTCCTATTTTAGTGGGTTTTACGGAACAAGAACCCAAAATTAATAATAACGAAGTTGAAGCGGTTGAATGGATTGACTGGCATGAATTTTTGCAGGATATTAAAAAAAATCCACAAAAATATTCTCCTTGGTGCATAGAGGAAGCAGAAATATTAAAAAACAATACAAAATTTAAAGAATTGTTAAAACTTTAAATTGCGGAAAATAAAAATAGAATGCCAGGTTTTAATAAATCTTGAAACAAAAAAGTGATTAGCGAACGCTTTCAATTAGATTTATAACAACAGGAATTTTTGGTGAACCAGGCAAAATAAAGTCATGGAAAATCCAGGATAATACCCTAAAAAATAATCTAAAGGTTTAAGCAAACAAGCAAGCGAATGCTTATTAGGCACGGCGCAACTTTACCGGCCTAGCAGGTTTTATATCAGAAATAATATCAAATAACAATTGCCTCAAGGAGAATGATATATTTAAGTTAAGAAATGAAGTATAAGACAAAAAAATCAACACCACATCTAAAAAGTTTTTTAAAAGAGGTTGGAAAGGAAGTAAATCCAGTTATTGACCAGATTCTACTCACTGGGATTGACAAGAAATTCCATGAAATTGTTAAATATCAAATTTCTTCAGGCGGCAAAAGATTGCGGCCGGCTTTAGCTATTTTAAGCTGTCGCATGCTAAAAGGCAAAACAAAGGATGTCTTATATCCTGCCGCTTTATTGGAAATATTGCATAACTATACCCTGATCACTGATGACATAATTGATCATAGTGACATTAGACGCAACCAACCCACAGTCTGGAAAAAATTTGGCAAATCAATGGCAGAATGCACGGCTATGATTTATGCGGCATCAATTTTTCATTTACCACCACATGTCAAAAACAAAGAACAAATTTTAAGAATATTAACCACAACTTTAAAAGCAATTACTAATGGTCAGTTCCTTGACATACTCTTCGAGCAGGCAGGTAGGGAAGATGAAAATTACGTGGTAAAAAATAGGTATAAGGAAATTAAATTAGAAAGCTATTTTGCCATGATCAGCAGGAAAACTGCCAGCTTATTAGCCGCTTGCCTTGAAATAGGCGGGCTTTGCGCCAACGCCGACCAAAGAGACATAAAAAAATTAAGATATATAGGACACAATTTAGGCATAGCTTTTCAAATTCAAGATGACTTACTAGATATTTTTGGCAATGAAAAAGAATTTGGCAAAAAAATTGGCAAAGATATAATTGAAAAAAAATTAGGCAACATAATAATTTCTTTAGCCTTGAAAGAATTTGCACCGCCAGAAAAAAAGAGATTCTTAGCCATAATGAAGAGAAAGAAAGTATCAAGCAAAGACATAAAAAATGCCATTGCTTTAATCAAAAAGACAAATGCGCATTCAGAGGCCTTTAAAATAAAAACTGACTATATCAACAAAGCCAAAAAAAGTTTATCCTCACTACCACAAAATAAGTGGAGTCATTTGCTTAATGAGCTTTTAGATTTTTCTGTCATTCGTAAAGGTTAAATTAATGTTAAAAGAATTTTTTAAATTCATTTTAGTTGAAGTAATTTATAATGGTCACTTGCAGTGCATGTCAGCTGTGGGCATTGCTATTTCTTCCGCTCTCTTGTTAAACGTTAAAATCAGCTGGCCTCCTTTGGTGATCTTATATTTAAGTTTTTATTTGATTTATCTTTATAACCGCTATAAGGAAATAGACCATGATTTTTTGACCAACAGGACAAGGAGCGAACACATACGCAAAATGGATAAATATGTTACTTCTATCTTAGCTGTAAACACAGTTTTGGTGGCAATATTACTAAGTATATTTGCTAATTTACATTTTATAATCTTTACTTTGCTTATAATTATTTTGGGGGTCTTTTATACAATTTATTTTAAGAATTTGACCAAACATATAATCGTCTTTAAAAACACCTATGTCTCTCTCGTCTTTGCCGCCCTGGTTTTTTATCTAATGGTTTATAATTCTTTATCTATGAATAATTTTTTAATTAATGGACTGGCATTATCGTTTTTTGTTTTCTTAGAAGCCATGTTAATTCAAGCAACACTTGATTTAAAAGATATTAAAACCGATAAACAAGAAGGGCTTTTAACGTTGGGGGCTGTGCTTGGCAAACAAAAAACGCTATCAATGCTGAAAATTTTACATTTATTAATCGATTTAGTCGTTCCTTTTCTGCTTTTTAAATATTTAGGCTTTTCAGAACCAATTTTATTCTTGATTTTATTAGTATTTTTTAATTTTTACTGCATCAGGCTAATTAAAAAGGATAAAAATTTAGGCTTTGTTTTACAAGGCGCTGAGTTTATATTTTGGCCAGTGTTAATTTTTTTAAGTAATTTCTTTTTATGATCATGGACATAATTAGCAATTTATTTCTTAGCAAAGTTACCGTCTTAACTATTGATGCCTTGGCCATTTATTTAGCTATTCTGGTTTATCGCGACAGCCCAAAAAAAGAAGTTAACTTTCTTTACTTGATAGTTACTTTTTTAATGCTTATTTGGGTGAATTCCGCCTATATCCCGCGCCTTATCAGTCAAGAAAATCTGGCCTTAGGTTATGCCTTTTTAAAAATGGCGTGGTTTGCAACACCCTTATTTTTTGTTGGCCTTTATTTTTTAGTCATTTATTCAATCAATAAAGTTGAAAAGTACAAAGTTCTTAATTTTATTATCCTGGCTTTAGGTGTCATCTTAGCATTGGTTACCGGTTTTAGCAATCATATAGTTAAAGGGATTTCTTATCTTGGCGAGATAATGGTCATTATTTATGGGTCATGGATGTTGCCTTTTTTGTTTGGTGTTTCTATTATCATGGCGGCCACGCTTTTCCCTATTTTTAAAGAAGGCGTCTTAAAAGAAAAAAGAATTCAACATTTTTTAGCAGGTATTTTAATTTTTTATATTGCCAACATAATTTTTAACATAACTTTTCCTATCTTTTTTGGATTTGCCCGTTTTTATTTCTTCGGTGACTATTCAACTATTATTCTCCTGTTTTTTATAGCTTATGGGGTAATAAAATACCAAATGTTTAATATTAAAGTCATTGCCACAGAGCTCTTGGCTTTTGCTATTTGGCTGGTTCTGGCTATGGACATCTTTACTGCAGCCAGATGGCCTGACAAGGCTTTCAAGATAGCTGTCTTGACCTTGTTTTCTGTCTTAAGTTATCTACTTATTCGTAGCGTACAAAATGAAATAAAACAGCGGCAAGAATTAGAAGATTTAACTCAACAATTAAAGGTTGCTAATAAACACTTAAAGGAGTTAGACAAAGCTAAAACAGAATTCATCTCAGTAGCTTCACACCAATTGCGCACTCCTTTGTCAGGTATTAAAGGTTACTTATCAATGCTTTTAGATGGCGATTTTGGTAAAACCACCGCCAAGCAGAAAAAAATCATAACAGATATATTTAATAACACCGAACGCTTAATCCGATTAGTCAACAT
The DNA here is from genome assembly GCA_964506375.1 of uncultured Gammaproteobacteria bacterium. Lineage (GTDB taxonomy): Bacteria > Patescibacteriota > Patescibacteriia > UBA2196 > UBA2196 > CAZDKR01. The sequence continues at coordinate 800 of CAZDKR010000034.1, read as the reverse complement.
TTTCCTAAATGTTTCACGCATTGAATCCGGTCGACTGCATATAACTAAAAAGCAATTTGATTTTATTGAACTAATCGATGAGGCTGTCGGGCAATTGATGACAGAAATTAAAATGAAAAGGTTACGGTTAGACTTTATTAAACCCAAAAGAAAAATTAAGGTTATAGCTGACCGTGATAAGCTAATGGATGTATTAATTAATCTGATTGACAATGCTGTTAAATACACACCGCAAGGAAAAATTACAATTAGAACAGAAATAATTGATAATAATGTAAGATTGAGTGTTAAGGACACTGGCGTGGGCATTGATCCAGAAGAAGCCAAAAGACTTTTTGCCAAGTTTACCCGCGGTAAAAAAATATCTCAAGTCAATACTACTGGCGCTGGTTTAGGTCTCTTTATCGCCAAAAAAATTGTTGAGCTGCATAAAGGCAAAATTTGGGTAAAATCCGAAGGAGAAGGCAAAGGGAGTGAATTTGTCTTTGAGATACCAATCAAATAACAAAAAACATTTGGCGTCTTAAAAATTGTTTTAATAACTAACACATATTAACAACCAACAACTAAGAGTATTGGGAGGAAAGCTATGTCAAATTTATCTTCTAAAAAAATTCTTATAATTATTGCTCATAAAAATTACCAGGACTACGAATACGCGATGACAAAGCAAATTCTTGAAAGCGCCGGGACGCGGATCATAACTGCGAGTTCACGGACAGGCGCGGCTCAAGGCGAGTTTGGCAGCTTTGCTCAAATTGATTTATCATTGGATCAGGTTAAAACAAAAGAATATGAAG
>CAZDKR010000033.1:0-6501 GCA_964506375.1 uncultured Gammaproteobacteria bacterium | reverse complement strand
TAACTAAATCTGAAAAATTTTGAATTTATTTCGAATTTTGAATTTCAATTTTTTAAAGACGGCACCCGTCGCTTTGCTTGGCAAAGCAGGTTTCTTGAGAGTCTTTATGATGTTTAGGCCTTAGATGTCAGGATTTTATCAGAAATTAAACAATTAGAAAATAGGAATTAATCTAAGTGTTAGGCCCAAGTGTTAAGTTGGTGGTTATATAAGTTGGTGGTTATAAACATAGAGTTCCAGGCGCAGCCTGGAGTCAACAGAGAAATCAAAAATTAGAAACCAGGATTACAAAAAATCAAAGACTTTTTACCTTAAACAAAATCCTTAATTTCTAATTTTTTTTCTAAAAATGTCTCTAACCAAATATCTAATTTTAATGTTAGTTGCTACCCTGTTTTGCTGGACTTCTTTTTTAATTATTGTTTATTCAGTTGATCCTTTTTCTGCTCCGCCTTTAGGCTTTGCCTTGTTTTATTTATCCCTGTTTTTTTCATTAGTGGGAACTTTGTCAATTTTAGGTTTTTTGTTCAGGTATCTTTTTAATAAAAACCAATTTGTTAGCCAGCAAGTAGTTACCTCTTTTAGACAAAGCATTTTGTTTAGTATATTAGTCGTTATTGCTTTGTATTTGCAAAGCAAGGGATTGGTAACTTGGTGGAATTTGCTCATATTAGTTGCTTTATTAGCGGTGGTAGAGGTGTTTTTACAAAAACGTCATCCTGACTCCGCGACCGCGGAGGAAGGGCCTCGTGGCTCATGAAATAACTTTTGGATTTCAGACCGTTTATCTTATTGTTAGCAGGATCCTTCGTCGCCCTGATCCCGCGAACGCGGGATCGGGTTCCCCAGGATGGCATCGCTAAAAAAATGAAAAACAAATTAGAACAACTTAGAAATGAAATTATAGAAAAAATAAACTTGGCTAAAACCTTTGATGATTTAGAAAGGTTAAGAGTGGAATATCTGGGTCGCAAGGGCGAGTTAACCAAAACTATTAGGCAGATTAAAGAAGTGGCAGAAGAAGAAAGGCCGGTTATTGGGCGGATTGTGAATGAAGTTAAGGCAGAAGTGGAGAAAATGTATGAAAAGACGAAAGCCGCTTTAAGTGAAAGAAATACGGAAATAAAGAAATATAGAAATAAAGAATTTGACGTGACATTGCCAGGCACTGACCAGGGTATTGGTAGTTTGCACCCAATTACGCAGGTTAAAAACGAGCTTAATGACGCTTTTAAGTTTTTAGGCTTTGAGATTTACGAAGGGCCTGAGATTTCGTCTGAGGGCTATGTTTTTGATAATTTAAATTTTCCACCAGACCATCCTGCCAGAGAATCAATGGATACATATTGGATTAAAAGTCAAAAGTCAAAAGCCAAAAGTCAAAATAAAGAAGAAAAAGGTTTAAAGAGATTGTGTCTGCGGCCGCATCTCACAGGAGCGAGTGTGCGCTATATGCAGACTCACAAGCCGCCTTTTAGATTTGTTTATCCAGGCCGAGTTTTCCGAAGCGAAGCCACTGATGCCGGGCATGAGAGATGTTTTTACCAGTGGGAAGCTTTGATTGTTAATAAAGATATTTCATTAAGTGGTGGTAAAATTTTGGTTAAAACTATTTTAGAAAGAGTTTTTGGCAGAGAGGTTAAAATTAGAATGCGAACTGGATTTTTTCCATTTGTTGAACCGGGCTTTGAAATTGATATGGAGTGTCTGGTGTGTGGCGGCAAAGGTTGTTCTGTTTGCAAACAATCTGGTTGGTTAGAAATGATGCCTGGCGGCCCGCCCCACCCTAATGTTTTCCGCGCTGGCGGCATTGACCCTAAAAAGTGGCAAGGATTTTATATTAATATTGGCTTGGATAGATTAGTAATGATGAAGTATGGAATTGATGATATCAGGCTATTCCACTCTGGCGACCTTAGATTTCTCAAGCAGTTTTAATTACTTTTTATTGGGGGACAACGCGGAAGATGTAGTAGGGTTTTTAAAAATCTCCTAAATATTTTATGAATAATTATTCCAGCCTAAATAACCTAAATAAATATCCTGATTTATTAGGACCGGTAAAAGTAGGCAAGGCGCAATTGGTTATTGATAAAAATATCAGTTTACCCATTCTTTATATTTGGATATGTGTTATTGTTGTAATGATTATAATTTCAATTTATAAATATTATACTAAACCAGCCAAAAAATTATTGATAGACAAAGAAGGCATAGTTACAAAGGATAATAATTTGATTAAATTTAGTGATATTAATAAAATACAAATGAGCAATTCTTTGCGTTATGTGTCATATATCTCATATTATTTTTTAATTTATTCCGGAAATACAAAAATTTATTTAAATGACACTAAAACTAATAGAGAGTTAGTTAAAGCCATAATAATTCAAAATAAAATGAAGAGAAAAAAGATTTTCTCAGGTTTAGAATGGAATAAGCTCAATGATTATAATGTTAATAAAGATGATTTAAAGTTTAATTATATTGATTTTAAAAATATTATATTTGGGATAGGTTACCATTTAACCGCAATTACAGTCATGATTATATTTATGGGTAGTATGGGTGCATATAAATATATAGTGAGTGTAATTTTATTTGCAATTATAATTTTGTTTTTTGGCCTTTTTGGTATAATCGTAAAATTTATAAAATCTTTAATCGAAGCAAGTAATTAAATCATTTTGCCATTTACGCCTTTAAAATTTATGTTTCACTGTAAAACCAAAAAATTAAAGAATAAATTAAATTAAACCAGCCTAAAGGCAGTTAGAATTTAAAAGCAATTAGAAGTTAAATTATGAATCAGAAATATCTGCAAAAGATATTTAATAAAAAAGAAAAATTAGATAAAATGGGTCCAATTCCTTTAGCATTGCAAAAAAATTTACAAGATTGGTTTAGGGTTGAGTTAACTTATTCAAGCAATGCCATTGAAGGCAACACTTTAAGCCGGCAAGAGACAGCCATGGTGATTGAGAAAGATTTAACAGTTGGAGGCAAAACCTTACGTGAACATTTAGAAGCTAAAAATACAGCCGAAGGATTTGATTTTATTCTAAAAAATAAAGATAAGGAGATAAGTGAAAATTTAATCTTAGAGCTTCATAAAATAATTTTACAGAGAATTGATGAGCGTAATGCAGGTAAATACAGAAATATTCCAGTCAGGATTGCTGGTTCGCGGGTTGTCTTGCCTAATCCAGCCAAAGTTCCAGATTTAATGCGAGAATTTATTAAGTGGGTTAAAAAAAATAAAAATGAAAATCCGATCAAGCTGGCGCTTGAGAGTCATTATAGGTTGGTTTCAATCCACCCTTTTGTTGACGGAAACGGCAGGACAGCGAGGCTTTTAATGAACAAGGTTTTGTTATCAGCAAATTTTCCGCCAGCCTTAATTGAAAAAGAACAAAGAAGTCAATATATTAAATCTATTGAAAGATATCAATTAGAAAACAAGTCAGAAGATTACTATAACCTTATGTTAAAAGCTGTTGAAAAAGGATTGGATGTTTATTTAGAAGAAATGTCTAAAATTAAGAAATAATTTTTATGTCTGTTGCTAAAATCTTCATCTTAACGTTTCTTGCTTTTGTAAAAAGCGTTAAAGTTATAAAAATATGCCTAATTTAAACAATAAATATATTAACTCCCCCTGCTTTTGGGATTATAAGATTAAAAAAAGCGACCTTAAAAAGCCAGAGGTCAAAAAGTTTTGGTTAGAGAGGAAAATTAATATGTGTGATTGGAAAGGTATTAAGAAAAAAGATCTAGAAAAATATTTGCCCGAATTAAATATCAGGCAGGATTTAAAAAATTTATTAACTATTTTTTTAGAGCATGAAAACAAATAAAATATTAAATTCAAATCAGGTAAGAATATTAAAAGCAATAGGTAAAACTAAATTGGCTAAATTTTATTATTGGACAGGTGGCACAGCTTTGGCTTATAAATATTTGCCTTTAAGATTGTCAGAAGATTTAGATTTCTTTTCTTTTGATCTTGAAATAGATGAAAATTTATTGATTGAATTAAATAAATTTAAAAAAGATTTAAAGATAAAAAATATTGATTTTATAAAACATCTAAACCGCCAGCAATTTATTTTGAATTTTGAGAAAGATAGTCCCAAGCAATCGGGATTAAAATTAGAATTTGTATTTTTTCCTTTTAAGAATTTAGCCAAACAGGTATTTGATAAGAACTTAGGCATTTTAATTGATAGCTTGATTGATATTGCAAGTAATAAAACATTGGCTGTTTATCAACGTAATGAGCCAAAAGATATCTTTGATTTATATTCTTTGTTGACAGTTAAAAAGTTAAAATTAAAAGATTTAATAAAAAATGTAGATAAAAAATTTGGAGTTAGGATAAATCAATCCGATTTAGCAGCTAAAATTTTAAGTAATATCAATTTATTAAAAGATGTTGAGCCATTAATTTTAGACTCTAAAAAATTTGATATTGAAAAAATTAGAAAATTTTTTACCCATCAATCTGTAAAATTTTTAAAGGCCTTCATTTTTTAGAATAATAAAATTAATAACTTTGGTTATAACCCTCAGCATCTTTCGCGCCCAGAAGGGCTCAGGATAACATTCTTTATCTATGTCTGTTGCCAAAATCTTCATCTTAACGTTTCTTGCTTTTGCCGGTGCTTTTGTTTGGGCGCCTGGCTTGGTTAGAATTTTGTATAAATGGAAAATGTGGAAGAAAAAACCCAGGGAATACACGCCTGACGGCAGAAGGCTGGAAACTTTTAAAAAAATTGAAAAAGATGACAAAATCAAAACTCCGCGAGGGGGCGGACTTTTAATCTGGGTAACTATCTTAGTCCTGGCTTTGTTGATAGACATATTAAATAAGATATTTGACGGACTTTTTACTCATTTGAATTTTTTATTTCGTTCTGAAACTTGGCTGCCTCTCTTCACTTTGGTCTCAGCTGGTATCATAGGTTTTTTGGATGACATATTGACCACCAAAGGTATGGGAAAATACTTAGGAGGCGGGATGAGTTTGTTAAAAAGAATTATAATTGTTTTTATAATCGGCATAATCGGCGCTTGGTGGTTTCATTTTAAACTGGGTTGGGATACCATTCATGTGCCGTTTTTTGGTGATTTTTTTATTAATGGTTGGTATTTGCCGCTTTTTGTGGTAACTATGGTAGCAGTGTTTTCTTCTGGTATTATTGATGGTATTGACGGCTTGTCAGGCGGAGTTTTTGCCCCATTATTTTTAATGTTTGGAGTGATTGCGTTTTTGCGCGGGCAGATTAATTTGGCTGCATTTTGCGCTATGATTGCTGGCACGATCGCTGTCTTTTTATGGTTTAACGCACCGCCGGCCAAATTTTATTTAGGAGAAACAGGAATTTTGGCATTAACTACCACTTTAACCGTGGTTGCCTTTTTGACTAACACGGTTTTGCTTTTGCCCATTGCTGGTATTTTGCTGGTCATTACAACAGGTTCGGATATTATTCAACTTACTTACAGAAAGTTTACTAATAAAAAAGTATTTTTAGCCGCGCCAATACATCATCATTGGCAATTAAAAGGCGTCAGAGACGAAACCGTGGTTATGCGTTATTGGATTGTGGCTGGCATTGCCGCTATGGTGGCTTTAATGGTTTATTTGTTAGATAAAGGCATATAGCGAGAAGGATGCGATTTTTTTAAAGATTATTCAATATTCGCATAGAATTCGGATGTAATTCACATGAAAATTCGAGTATTAAAGCAAATTAAATATTTCTTTGGCACAATTTACCGAGGCTTGATTGGGATATACCATAATACTTTTGACCAAGTGCCAGAGATTGACTCAGCGGTTGAGTGGTTTGTGATTGGAAAATCAATAGAAGGCAAGATTATTAAGTGTTATAAAGTAACAAGTAATAAAGTAATGAATAGTAAAGTAGTAATTGTTGGAGGGATTCACGGAAATGAGGTTGGCACTGTAAAATTAGCAAGCAAAATTGTAAATCATTTTTGGCGCATAAGGGACAAGTTGAATGTAGAGTTATTTGTAATTCCCTGTTTAAACCCTGATGGATATTACCAAGCCTTAAATGATCCTGATTACTGGCATCGCGGCAAAGTGGGTAGATTTAATGCAAATAATGTTGATTTAAACAGGAATTTTCCAACCCGAGATTTTAAGCAAAGGTCTGTTTGGCAATATGGCAAGGATTACAGCCAGAGCCGAGAAGTTTATTGCGGCAAATACGGCGGTTCAGAGCCAGAGACCAAATCTTTAATTGAATTTATCCAAAACCAAAACATTGAGAATTTAATTATGCTGCATAATATAGGTAAAGATGTGATTATTAATGAAAATGATGAAGTTGCAAAGAAATGGGCTGGGATTTATTATAAATATGCAAAATTCAATATTAAATACAGTTTGGGCTTTTCAGGTAGCGCGGCTCGTTGGGCACTTGAAAACAGCATACATTATATGACAGTTGAAGGAAGTAGCCGGTGGGG
>CAZDKR010000032.1:0-6672 GCA_964506375.1 uncultured Gammaproteobacteria bacterium | reverse complement strand
GGAGCTTCTTCAGCAACACCTGACATTGAAACGCCTTTAATTATAATTCCTCTTTTTTCTAAGTCTTTAACCAGTTCTTTGCCATGCCATCTTTTTTTAGCTTGGACTCGGGAAAGCGCCCGACCAGCGCCGTGGCAGGCAGAGCCAAAGGTTTCCTCCATGCCTTTTTGCGTGCCGTGTAAAATATAACTTTCCGTGCCCATAGTGCCACCAACCAGAACCGGCTGACCAATCGGTCTGTACTTAGCAGGAATTTCTTGTCGTCCTGGGCCAAATGCCCGGGTAGCGCCTTTTCGATGAACCAGCAATTTCTTTTTTTGGCCATCAATTTTATGTTCTTCAATTTTTACATTATTATGCCCAATATCATACAAAACTTTAATCTCTTCTTCATTAACTCCTAAGGCACGGCTGACTGCCTTGCGAGTTAAGTGGGTTAAAACTTGGCGATTAGCAAAAGCGCAGTTAACTCCAGCATTAACAGCTGATAGATAAGCCTGGCCCTCTTTTGAATTTATAGGAGCACATACCAGCTCCTTTTCTCTAATAGGAATATTGTACTTTTTTGCAGCCGTTTCTAATATTTTTAAATAATCAGTTCCAATTTGATGACCCAGAGCGCGTGACCCGCAATGGATTGAAATGAGGATACTGCTTTCCTGCAAACCAAAAACCTGCGCCGCCTTTTCATCATAAATCTCATCAACATACTGAACTTCTAAATAATGATTACCAGAACCTAGGGTGCCAATTTGTCTGTATTGACGCTGTTTGGCTTTGAGAGAGACTAGAGTTGGATCTGCGCCTTTAACTTTGCCGTTTTCTTCACTAAATTCTAAATCTTCTTCCCTGCCGTAGCCGTGCCGCACAGCATATTCCGCGCCTTGAATTAAGACTTTATCAATCTCCTGAAGGGGTAATTTTAATTTACCCATTGAACCCACGCCGGTTGGTATATCCCGCGCTAGTTGATTAGCCAGTTTTCTTTTTGTTTCTTCATTTTCTAAATCCTGTTTAGTAAGCGGAGTTAAAAGTGTCCTAACGCCGCAGTTGCAGTCAAAGCCAACCCCACCAACAGCAACGACACCCTTTTCTAAATCAAAGGCGCCAACTCCACCAATAGGAAAACCATAACCTGGGTGCACGTCACTCATAGCTAGAGAATATTTTTGAATTCCTGGCAAGGTGGCAACGTTGTAAATTTGGGCTAAAGCATTCCATTCTTTGCCTTGCTTAACATCGTCTTGCAGGTGTTTAATGATTTCTGCGTCAGCATAAATTCGGCCAGGAACTAACATGTCGTCACGTTGGAGCAGTTCATATAAGTAATCGTTGATTTTTTTTAATTTTAAGTTCATATCACTAATAGCACTAATGAGCCTTACGGCTCCACCAATGACACTAATGTGAATTGATGTTAGGTTTTTTAAAATTTACCACTCGTTTAGGTTTTAATGGTCTTATTCTAAAATTTACAATTAAACCTAACTTCAAGCCAGTTGATTCTAAATATCTTATTAGTTGTCTAATATGGTCTTGGGTAACACGATCTGTGGTTTTAAATTCTAAAATGATCTTATCCTAAACAATAAAGTCCACATAAAATTGACCCAACAATTTCTTGTTATAATAGACTTTAATTAAAACATTCTTCTTATTATAAGGAATGTTGTATTCTTTGAACTTACCTTCTGCTGCTTTGGCATAATGTTTTTCTTGAAATTTTGTACCTAATTCATTTTGTATCTCATAAAAAATCCCTGTAAAGTAAGTAACACTCATCAGGATAAATTAACTTGGCCATATGATTATTCGCGTTATTAGTGGCCCCGACGCTACGTCGGGGCATTAGTGTTAATTCGTGATTTACACATCTACTATACACTGACAAAATTTTTTCCCACCCCTCTCTCCGCATTTTAACCCCGAATATGTCGCTGCCTTAACTTCTAACTTTTGCTCAAACTTCCCTGGATCAAACCTTTCTCCTCCGACTTCCGCTTCTAAAATATATTCACCATTTTCTTTTTCCAATTTAATGATGTTAAATTGAACAAAAACCAGATTCTCAATATCTTTTTGCGCAATCAATTCATTTAACCATTCTACAAACAATGCCGCTATGTCTTTAGCGTTTATTTTAATATTTATTCTTTTACTAACTGTTAATTGATTTTTGTTAATTGCAAACATTAACTCAAAAATCGCTCTGGCTCCATCTTCAAAGACTTCTTTCCAGCTTTGTCCTTTGACGTAAATTCCCATGTCTGCCTGGTGTTCAAGATACTTAAACATATTAATTTAATTATAGCATTATATTTGATGCACTTCACACTTTGTCACTAAAGTGGTGGATTGGTAAAATTAACATATCATTTAATTTAAGTTCCTTAAAGCGCAACAAGAAAAAGGAAAAGTTGCCCGTAAAGGATGAGTTATTATATGTGTCTATGTATAGGCAAGTAATTCATTTTTGTTAATTGTGTAAATTTCGTATTATGGGTTTATGCGCAGGGCGTTGGTGCGGGATAAATTTTGTCGTCTAAAAATCGCCGATCGGCGATTTTTAGACGACAAGTTAAACAGACGAAAAGCTAAAGTCGCGGCTGGGATGGATTAAAAAAATTATTTTGGAACCTTTTGGTAAGTTTTAAAGTCGATATGAACAATAGAAAGGTTAGCACAGCGTTGCTGACGATTTGAACAAAAATAGTGCTCAAATCAAAAGTTAGTATTTTATTAAAATCAATTAACCAGATTAACAATTCTTGTGATAAAAACATAAGGATATTGTAAAAGAGGGTGGCAAAAATCGCAAGAATTAATAAAGACAAAAAAGAGCGGTTAGTAACAAATCCTCTGATTAGCAAATAGGCAGTCAAAGTTAATAAAAACAAAATTACTAAATTAAAGCCAAAGGGTAAAGAGGAATAAAGGTCTAATAAAAAGCCGACTGTTAAAGCCCAAATAAGCGACAGCTTGTAATCAAAGATAAAAAGAATAAAAACCAGGATAACTGGCCAGAAATTTAAACGCCAATTGAGCTTTAAAATTAAACTTTGGTGAAGAGTGAAAATTAAAATGATGAGCAGAATTGTAAAGATAATTTTTTTTGACATGTTTTTTAGAGTATTTTATCTTTTGAGGCGGGGTTGTCTTTGGTCTTTGTTTTTAATCTGTTATTATACTTACTCTCCTTAAATTTTTAAAATTAGCCGAGCTAATAATGTTAGCGCTTTTAAACAGCTTGCCTTCCCCTTCATTAACACTTTCAACTTCGCCGATCAGGAGACCGGCTGGGATATGGTCATCAAGCCCAGAAGTAACAACCAAATCCCCTTTTTTAATTTCTGCACTTTTTAAAATATAATTTAGACCCAAGGAAACATTGTGTTTTCCTTCCACTAATCCCACAATTTTTGATTGTCCAGCTAGTGCAGCACTCATTTTGCACCCATTGTCAATTAATAGCAGTAGGAAAGATTTATCGCTTTCGGTTTTTATAATTTTGCCAACAACTAATCCGTCTTTTATAACTGCAGCCATACCGTCTTTGATATTATCATCTGTTCCTTTGTTTATTACTAATAGATTTGGATTAGAATCATAGGATTTGGCAATAATTTCTGCATTAACAAAATTAAAACCCCGCGAATTGAAATATTCATTTTGCTTAGCAAGCAATTTACTTTCTTCAATAAATACTTTTAGCCTGGCAATTTCTTGCTCTAGCTGGGCAATTTTTTGTTTTAACTCTTGATTTTCTAAAGCTAAGTTTCTTTTGGTTGCTATTTTTGACAATTCAGAAGATAATTCATCAGTGGCGACATAAATTACTTTTTGAAATGGAGAAAGGGTTAAACAAATTATTTTCTCTAAAGGAGATAAAATTTTTGCGTAATGCAGAGAAATAATTAAAATAATTATCAGCCCTGCCAATAGGAATTTGTTATGCAAAACTTTTTGAATCATAGATAATTAAAATTAATCCCACTTGGTGCGGCGTGGTGTTTGCCACCTGCCTTGCTTAACAAGATTGCTTGGTTTTGCCAAAAGGCACGAGGTTCATTCTCTTGTAGTTGGAATTAATAAATCTTTCATTCTTTCTAAGTCTTCCAAAATTATACCTGTGCCGCGCACCACGGCTGTTTGGGGATCGTCAATGACTTTGGTAGGAATTTTTGTTTCTTGAGTAATTAATTTGTCCAGCCCTTTAAGTTGAGCCCCACCGCCACATAAAATAATGCCTCGTTCATAAACCTCTGACACTAAATCTGGGGGCGTGGTTTCCACAGTTGATTTGATGTTGTCTATAATAATGTTAATGGTTTTTGAAAGCGCCTGTCTGATTTCTTCATCACTCACTTCAACTGATTTGGGTAGTCCAGAAAATAAATCTCGGCCACGCATCTCCATAGTCAAGTTTTCTTCTAAAGGATAGGCAGACCCTAAGACTTTTTTTAAATTTTCTGCTGAAGTTTCCCCTAAAAACAAATTATATTTTTCCCTGGCGTAATTAATAATATCCCAATCCATTTCTATGCCAGCGACCTTTAATGATTTCCAGCTCACTACTCCTGACAGGGAAATTACAGCGATTTCTGTGGTTCCGCCGCCAATATCAACTATCATATTGCCAATTGCCTCTGAAATTGGCAGGCGCGAACCAATAGCAGCTGCCATTGGTTCTTCTACTAAATAAACTTCTCTGCCGCCAGCCGAAAGAGCTGCATCTTCAACTGCCTTTCTTTCCACTTCAGTGATATCAAGCGGAATGCCAATAACCATTCTTGGTCGAGGCGAAGTTAAAAAATTTTCTTTATGAATTTTGGTTACAAAGTATTTTAACATTTTTTCAGCTACTTCAAAATCTGAAACAATGCCATTAACCAAAGGGCGAGTTACAGAAATATGAGCTGGAGCCTTACCAATCATTTTTTTAGCTTCTTCACCAACAGCAATTATTTGGTTATTTCTAGTGTTGATAGCTACTACAGATGGCTCATTAATAACAATGCCCTTATCTTTAACATAGACAAGAGTATTAGCTGTGCCAAGGTCAACGCCTAAGTCGCGTGATAATTTACTTAAAAGGTTTTTAAACATAAACAAAATTTATTGCCTTTAATTGACATTTACAGATTATCATTTTATGGATTTTTTGTCTATACCCGGGAATAAAGTAGGATTTTTTTAAAGCAAAAAACCAGCATTAAATAACTTCTGGCTGGTTTTTGCTTGCGTTTTTTATTATAGCAAAGCGACAAGAGTTTACCTGGCTAAAGCCAGATTAAACCCTGGTCCAAGTTTTTTAACCTTGTCTTTTACCAAAACTACATTTTTATAAATTTTTTCAGTTCTATCCACAATTTCTTCCCAATTGTAGTATAATTTGACATAGGCCTTTGCTTTCAATCCCACCTTTCTTACAATGCTTGGATGACGTATTAATAATTCAATCTTATGGGTTAGGTCGCGGATATTTTTGTTTTGAAAATCAAAACCAATGGCGCCTGTTTGGCTGTTACCTGAAATCAATTCCAGATTTTCTTTAATATCTGAGACTAAAACCGCTTTACCGCATGACATAGCTTCTAAAATAGAGATTGAAAGGCCTTCTGATTCAGAGGGCTGGACGTAAAGGTAAGCATTTTTGAACAAAGTGTTTAAATTAACACCTGTTTGGACGCCTGTAAAAATAATATCGGTTCTGTTTTTAGTTAATCGCAACAGATATTGCTGGTATTTCTCTGTAAAAGCGGTCGATCCAACGATGACCAGTTTAAGATCCTTAAATCTTTCATCATTACCATACTTCTCCTTTATATTTTTAAATGCCTCAATTAGATAATGAATACCTTTATGTTTAATTAACCTAGTAACTATTAATAAATATTTATTTGGTTGGAGCTTAAAATTGGTTAAAATTTTACCCTTATCCTTGGTTGGCAGACTAACGCCATTGGGAATGTAAGCAACATCTTTTTTGTATTTAGCCAAACAATATTTTTGCAATTCTCTGGAAACAGCAATTGTTTCGTCGGCAAATTGACAAGCAAACTTACAACCTAATTTCAACATTAGCCGAGCAAAAAGGCTCCATTTTTGATGCTCCCAGTCAGCTGAGTGAATGGTTGAAACAACTTTTATTTTTTTATTCAAAATTTTTGGCAACCAAGACAAGAGCGAAGGGCCAACTCCATGATAATGAATAATATCAGCGTTTAATTTAAAAACAGCATGGAGGGTTGAAATAAAAGTGTGGGAGATGGCATCTAAATTTTTAGTACTTAAAGAAGGCAAGTTTATCAAATTTACCTGCTCATATTTTTTATATTCCTTTGGAACAAAACGCGGTCTGGTGTAGACGAAAACTTGATGACCATCTCTGGCTAATCTGATTGAAAGTTCTTCAACATGGCGTTCTACTCCACCCTGAGGGACAGGAATACCTTTTTGACCAATGAAAGCGATTTTAAACATAGAAAAATAATGTCATCCTGACCCCGCTCTTCGCGAATGGCGGGGGAAGGATCCTATGGTTTTTACACTGATTAACACAGATTTTTATTGTCGTACAAATTTTTATTGTCATTCTGAACTTGTTTCAGGATTTCGTGGAAAACTGACAGGATTCCGAAACAAGTTCGGAATGACAAAGTGAATTATTAT
>CAZDKR010000031.1:0-6848 GCA_964506375.1 uncultured Gammaproteobacteria bacterium | reverse complement strand
CAATATTTAACCATAAGATTCTGCAAATTTCGCTAAATAAATTTGCCACCTATACGGAGCACCGTTTCCATGAATAACACATTTGAAGAAAGGGATTAAAAAATTATATTTCTACAATTGCCACCCTGTCTATTCCCAATAAATCTTTAATAAACTTTATTTTCACATTAGTGAAATTTTTTTTAATTTTACTCCTAATTTTATCCTTTTGGCCATATCCGATTTCTAATAAAATAAATTTAGATTTTTCTTTGGCCAGCGGCTGCTTGTCTCTCGCGCGGGCATAATTTATCTTTAACAAAACGCTAATTTGCTTTAATAATTTATCTATCAACTGCAAGCCGTTTTGCCCGGCAAACAAAGCGCTGGCTGGCTCAAAGGAAATATCTTTAGATAATTTGTTTCTGCGCTCTTTAGAAAGATAGGGCAAATTCGCGATAACAATATCTGCGTTTAAGCTTTTGACATTTGACAAAAGATTGCTTTGAATAAATTTTATTTTTCTATTAACTTTATGTAACTGGGCGTTTTTTTCTGCGACCTTCAATGCTTTTTTAAAAATATCAATAGCAGTAGAAGCAATCTTTAATTCACAATTTGTAATCTGTAATTTTTTTAAAATTGAAATAATTATACACCCTGACCCAGTTCCAATTTCTAAAATGTTTATTCTTTGGCATCCTGACGCTGAATATCTTGGCACCAACTTCAATGTTTCATCAACCAATAATTCAGATTCTGGGCGGGGAACCAGGACATTTTTATTAACATAAAAATTAAAACCATAAAACTCTTTATAGCCAATAATATAGGCGACTGGTTCATGCCTTGCCCTTCTTGAAATATACTCTTTGTATTTTGCTAATTGTCTTCTGCTAATTGCATATTCCGGATGGGCGTACATCCAGGCTTTGCTTATTTTTTGTTCTTTACTAAGCATGGGGTTAGGAAAAATGCTTTGTGCCTTTCTTCTGATGAAAGATTTATTCAAAACATCCAACAATAAAATTTCCGCATCTAAAAGTGCGGATTTTATTTTTGTTTTTTTTAATTCTTGGGCTCCCCAGTCAAGAATTTGTATAATGGTCATTTTACACTTTTGCTTTTTTTAGCTCTTTAATAATCTCGCCAATCTCGCCATTTAAAATCGCCTGGAGATTGTGCCATGATTTTTTAATTCTGTGGTCGGTTACCCGATCTTGGGGAAAATTATAAGTGCGGATTTTTTCACTTCGGTCACCAGAACCAATCTGGGACTTCCTTTCCTTAGCCAATTCCATCTTTCTCCTTTCTTCCTCTTGAGCTAAAAGGCGGGAGCGCAAAACTTGCATAGCTTTTTCTTTATTTTGCTGTTGAGACCTTTCGTCCTGGCATGAAACAACCAGTCCGGTGGGTAAGTGGGTAATTCTAACTGCAGAATAAGTAGTATTAACTGATTGCCCGCCATGACCTGACGCGCAAAAAGTATCAATTTTGAGATCCTTAGGGTCAATTTTAATGTCAACTTCCTCAGCTTCTGGCAAAACAGCCACAGTGGCAGCTGAAGTGTGGATGCGCCCCTGCTTTTCTGTCTCTGGAATTCGCTGGACGCGGTGGGTGCCGCTTTCGTATTTTAAGTCACCATAGACATTTCCACCAGTAATTTCAAAAATAACCTCTTTAAAACCGCCAATCCCAAGGCGATTACTTGAAATAATTTTTGTCTGCCAATTCATCTTTTCTGCATATCGGGAATACATTCTCAATAAATCAGCGGCAAAAAGCGCCGCTTCATCACCGCCAGTCCCAGCCCTGATTTCCATGATGGCATTTTTCTCATCTAAAGGATTCTTAGGATTAATAAATTCTTCAATCTCTGATTTTAAATTTGCAATTTGCAGTTTGCAGTTTTCAATTTCCTGCTCTGCCATTTTAACCAATTCAGGATTTTTTTCTGATTTAATAATTTGTTCGCCCTGAACCACTAATTCTTCTAATTTTTCCAATTTATTGATTTTTTCCACAACTTCTTTCAACTTACTGTATTCCTTTAAAATTTGAGCATACCTTTTTTGGTCACTAAAAATATCAGGGCGGTGTCCGTCTGCTGAAGTATCGCGACTCTGCGGAACAAAAGCGGAAATTTCCTGTTCTAATTTTTTATACCTATCTTTTAGTTGTTGGAATTTTTGATTTATCATAACTGCCGTGAATTACAAAACGTTAAATACAATCCGTATAACCTATACGCAACCTGTTATAATATTAATTAAAAATCCTACCGATTACAAAAGCAGGATTTTGTTTTCAAGGTTGTTTTTTTGTTTTTTTATCACCTTTTTACAGTCTTTTCTCCTTTACCACTTCAACATCTTTAGCTTTTCTCTTTTTTAATGCTGCCCGCTTAACTTTTCTGCCTTTTCTCGTAGCGGCCACCTTAGCTTTTTTAGCCACTCTTTCTTCAAATCTTTCTACCCTTCTGGCAGTATCAACTAATTTTTGCTTGCCAGTATAAAAAGGATGGCAAGCTGAACAAATTTCCACATGAATTTCTTTTAGGGTTGAACCAACATTAAAAGAATTGCCACAGGCGCAGGTGACTTTGGCTTTGGGATAATATCGAGGATGGATGCCTTTTTTCATAATATGCAAGTTAATAACAAGTTAATAATTAATTTTAATATGTTAATTTTTGCCAACTTTTATGCAAATATTATTACTGTGATAAGTATAACATTTTTAGAAATTATGTCAAACTCAGGACGCAATATGAACAAACAACATCTATCTCCCTTAATTTCCCGGTTTCTTTATTCATAATATGTTAAATTTTGCAATCTAATTTGGTTAATTTAGCCCAATCCGCTGATTTTTTAATCATGTTTTACTATTCCATATCGTCCTGTCAATAAGACGCTAAATTTACCTCTCGTTTCTTTTGCTCTCTTGCATTGTTTTTTATTTATGTTATGCTATAAAAAGCATAGAGTCTTTATTAAGCAAGATCCCATCGCCGCCCGCCTTTGAAAAAAGAAAGGAGGCCGCTCGGGATAATTATGTCTATTCTATGAAAATCCCAACTGAAAAAGAATTATTTAAAGCCGGAGTTCACTTTGGACACCGAGTTACTAGCTGGCATCCTAAAATGTCAGACTACATCTATGGGCAAAAAAACAATGTCCATATTATTGATCTGGAAAAAACAAAAAAATTACTAAGTTCTGCCTTAGATTTTATTAAAAACAAAGTAGCAGAAGGTGGTCAGGTCTTGTTTGTAGGCACAAAAATTCAAGCCCAAGAAATTATTAAGAAGTACGCTCAAGAAGTTAATATGCCGTATGTTAACAATAAATGGTTAGGCGGCACATTAACCAATTTTAAAGTTATTAATGGCTTAGTAAAGAAATTAAAAAAATTGGAAAAGCAGTCAAAGGAAGAGGATTATGAAAAAAAATATACTAAAAAAGAAAGACATGAATTTAATTTGGAAATGCAAAGATTGGAAAAAATGATTGGCGGAATAAGGGATATGGAAGACCTGCCGACTGTCATCTTTGTTGCCTCGGTTCGTGATGAAAAAACAGCCATAAAAGAGGCGGACAGAAAAAAAATCCCAGTAGTGGCAATCTGCGACACTAATTCTAATCCCGAAAAGGTGACTCACCCCATCCCTGCTAATGATGATTCAATTAAATCAATAGAGCTAATCACATCTTTAGTAGCAGAGGCAATAAAAGAAGGGCAATCCGGAAAAACATAATGCCAATTTTGGCGGGTTGAGTGGATTATAACAAATTCCGAATACTTTATGACAAGTGACATAAAATTTTTAAGACACAATAA
Source organism: uncultured Gammaproteobacteria bacterium (assembly GCA_964506375.1). Lineage (GTDB taxonomy): Bacteria > Patescibacteriota > Patescibacteriia > UBA2196 > UBA2196 > CAZDKR01. Next base: position 3,026 of record CAZDKR010000031.1, on the reverse strand, counting down.
CAGAATAAATTAAAAAATTATATTTTAAGTTTAAAATTAAACATATGATTGACACTTCAACTATCCAAAAACTTCGCCGGCAAACCAACGCTGGCATTATGGACATTAAACGCGCCTTAGAAGAAGCTGGAGGCGACGAAGCCAAAGCTCTGGAAATTTTAAGAAAATTAGGGCAAAAAATCGCGCAGAAAAAACAGGCAGAGAGAATAGCCCGGGACGGCGTTATTGGTTCTTACATTCATCCTAATGAAAAGGTGGCTTCATTAGTAATGTTAGTTTGTGAAACTGATTTTGTGGCTAGAAATGAGGAATTTAAACAGTTAGCCCATGACATTGCCATGCAAGTGGCGGCCATGAACCCTGAATACATTTCTTCTGGCGAAGTCCCAGAAGATATAATTAACAAAGAAAAAGAAATCTATAAAAATTTACCAGAGGTCCAAGGAAAACCTGATGAAGTTGTAGAAAAAATTATTCAAGGAAAACTAAATAAATATTTTGAAGATGTGTGCCTTCTAAATCAGAAATTTATTAAAGATGATAGTAAAACCATTAAAAATTTAATTGATGAATATATAGCGAAGTTGGGGGAGAAAATAGAGGTTAAAAAAATTGTTAGATTTGCCATTTAATGTTTATCTAATACCAATCTTATGAAAGTTATAGCGGTCCAATTTACGCCCTGGGACAAATCATACTGGTTTAACCCCGGAGACCATCAATTAAAAGTTGGGGACCTGGTGATTGTTAAAACCGATTTAGGGCTAGAAATGGGCAAAGTTGTCGGTTTTGAAGAAATAAATGAACAAGAAACAGAAAGGAAAATAAAACCTATATTAAGAAAAGCGAACTTGTCAGACCTAGAAAGGGTAGAGCGAAAAAATAAACAGAAAGAAGAGGCAATTAATATCTGCCGCCAATTAGTTGCTAAACACAATTTGCCGATGAAAGTAAGTGGAGTTCATTATTCGTTTGACGGCGGCCGCATCACTTTTACTTTTACCGCTAATGAACGAATTGATTTTAGGGAACTGGTCAAAGATTTGACCCATCATTTCCAAAAATCAATTCGCCTCCACCAAATAGGGGTTAGGGATGAGGCAAAATACGAAGGCGAGTTTGGGCCCTGCGGCTATCCTTTGTGTTGTAAAAAATTTTTAAATAAATTAGGCCAAGTTTCTTCAGAGTTTGCCGAAGCGCAGCAAATTGCCCACCGAGGCAGTGAAAGATTAACCGGGGTTTGCGGGCGTCTAAAATGCTGTTTAAGGTATGAACAAGGGGTTTATGAAGAATTAAGCAAAAACCTGCCGCCAGTTGGCGCTAAATTAAAAACTCCCCAAGGCAAAGGCAAAGTGGTGGAATGGCATATTTTAAAACAAACAGTCAGTGTGGCGCTTGATGATGACCCGGATACAATTGTTGAAGTTAAAATTTGATATTATTTATCTAGCCAACAAATAACAATTAACAAGAAACAAGAGATAAGGAATATTATGTCTTTAGTCTTTAGTCTTTAGTCTTTAGTTTTTAGTTTTAAGCTTTAAGCTTTTAGTTTTTAGTTTTAAGCTTTAAGCTTTTAGTTAAAAAACCCCTGCCCGCTATAGTTCAATGGGGTTGTTGGGTCAATGGGGCCATAGGAACAAAGGCAAATAAAAAAATATGTTTATCAAAAAAATCGGTATTGACTTAGGCACTACCTACACCCTGGTCTACTTACCTGTTCGAGGCATTGTTATTAATGAACCATCAGTCGTGGCTTTAGCTGTCACTGATAAAAGGGTTTTGGCTGTTGGCGACGACGCTAAAGAAATGATTGGGCGCACACCAGATACTATTGTGGCGGCCCGGCCTTTAAAAGAAGGAGTGATTGCGGATTACAAAACAACCGAAGCTATGATTCGTTATTTTGTTAACAAAGCACTGGGAGGGGTTAGACTTTTTCGCCCAGAAGTTATGGTAGCAGTGCCTGCAGGAATCACCTCTACTGAAAAACGGGCAGTTATTGACGCAACATTGGCCGCAGGCGCCAAAGCGGCTTACATAATTAAAGAACCAATTGCAGCAGCCATTGGCGCTAATGTGCCTATCGGATCCGCTTCAGGGCATATGATTGTTGATATGGGCGGCGGGACCAGTGAGGTGGCAGTCATTTCGTTGGGAGGTATTGTAACTAATACCTCTGTCAGGATTGGAGGTAATAAGCTTGATTATGCTATCCAGGAATTTATTAGAAGAAAATATAATTTGGCAATCGGCGAAAGAACTGCTGAGGAAATTAAGATAGAAATTGGGTCAGCAATGTTTTTAGAAGAACCACTAAAACTTGAAATCAAAGGGCGCGATATGGTTTCCGGCTTGCCAAGAATAATTGAAATTACCTCAGATGATGTAACTGAAGCAATTCAAAACGAATTGGAAGGAATAGTTGGGGCAGTTAAAGACGTGCTGCACAAAACTCCGCCTGAACTTTCCGCTGATGTGATGGATAAGGGAATGGTTTTGACTGGCGGCACTTCTTTGCTGCGCAATATTGATAAATTGCTTTCTCAAGCCACTGGCGTGCCGGCCTATGTGGCTGATGACGCCCTTCTTTGCGTGGCTAAAGGCACTGGCGTGGCACTAGACAATTTAGACGCATACAAGAGAAGTATTTTGGCAACGAAATGATTATAAAACAGAGGTTATAAAACTTTGTCGTCTAAAAATCGCTGATTGATCGGCGTTTTTTTAATCACACTGTTTTGATAATTTTTAATTTTGTAATTTTTAAATTTTTAATTTTAATCTTTTATTTTTTATTTTTGATTTTTGATTTTTAATTTTTATCCCTAGCCCCTTTAGAGGCATCACTTTTTTGTTTCAGTGCTTCAATGTTCTAGTGTTTCAGTGCTTAAGTGTTTAAGTGTTTTAGTGTTTAAGTGCTTAAGCGCTTCAATGTTTAAGCGCTTTAGTGCTTCAGTGTTCTAATGTCTCGTACTTTTAATACAGAAAAACAAAAAGCCGAGTCCTTTTAAAAAATTTAAAAG
>CAZDKR010000030.1:5642-7059 GCA_964506375.1 uncultured Gammaproteobacteria bacterium | reverse complement strand
AAATTCAAAACTGTTTAGATATTTGGATTTTGAATTTAATTATTGTTTAGGATTTCGGATTTCGTGCTTCGAATTTATGAGTAATATCATTAGAATTTGTTTGTGATTTGTTATTTGGGATTTGGTGTTTGGACATCAGGATCCCTCCCCCGCGGTCGCAGGACAACATGACAGAAGAGGAAAATGTCATCCCGAACTTGTTTCGGGATCCCGTCTGTTACCACGGGATGTCGATCCCGCGGTCGTGGGGTCGAGATAAAGTAGTGAAAATTTCTCTCATCTTCTCCGTAATTTTATCCCAGTCATATTCTTCTTCCACCATTTTTCTCGCATTTGCCACTACCCTATTTACTTCTTCTTTATTTTTATCATCTAATACATATTGCACTTTCTCTTTAATGCTTTGCGGATTTTTAACTTTACAAAACCAGCCTGTTTCACCTTCTCTTAAAAAATCAAGAATTCCGCCTACTGGTGTGGCAATGATTGGCACGCCAGCTGCCATTGCTTCAATAAAAACATTACCAAAACCTTCTGACAAAGAAGGTCTGACAAAAACATCTGCCAAGGCATAATAACCGGGCAAATCTTCATAAGGCACATTATTAATAAAAACAACTTTATCCTGAAGCATTAACTTTTTGACTAAATTTTGTAATTTGCTTTTTAAAGGACCACTGCCAATGATTAATAAAACAGCTTGCAGCTTATGACTTGTAACTAATAATTTGTAAGCTTTAATTAAGTCTTCTATGTTATTTTTTTTCACCAGCCGTGAAACAGTTAAAACTATTTTTTCTTTGTCTCTAATCTTAAGATTATTTCTTAACCTTCTTATTTTGTTAGTTGTTAATTGTTTTTTGTTAATTGACAAATTTACTCCATTCGGCACCAAATCTATTTTGCCTTGATAACCGTATTTCCTGGCTCTTTTTGCAAGCCAACTACTAATAACTTGAATTCTATCAGCTTTTTGATAAATTTGTTTATAACGCCAGCGCCAAAACCAAGTTCTTCTTTTTATAAAACTGTCACTGTCCCCGCTTTGTAAAGTTAATAAATATTTAACCCTAGGAAATTTTTCTTTAAACTTTAAAGCAGCCCAGCCGGCCCAAAAAGCCATTATACCCCAAACAATTTGGTAACTATTTTTTTGGTGTAGTTCCTTGGCCTTTTTCAAAGCTAACCAAGGAAATAAATACTTAGACAATTTTCCTCTACCCACCCGATAAACCCTTAAACTGCCGATCATCTCTTTTGACGACAATTTTCCATCTAAACGAGCAGTAATTAAATCAAACTCAAATTCATTTGCAAATCTGCTGGTAATTTCTTTGACAGCTATCTCAGCGCCGCCAATAAAAGGCAAATAAGTTAAGGAGAAAATGAGAATTCTGGGTTTAATTTCTTCTTCCTG
>CAZDKR010000030.1:4409-5542 GCA_964506375.1 uncultured Gammaproteobacteria bacterium | reverse complement strand
ACCCAATCCCAGTGGGGCGGCGCGCAGAAGTATGTTTACGATTTGACTAATGGCCTTGCCCTATCTTTGGCAAATCAAGATGGGTCAAATAAAAGCAGATATATTATAGAGGTTGGGGTTGGCGCAAAGACCCAAGTAGAATGGCTTGAAGTTTTAAAATCTCGCGGATTTAAAATCTGGCCTTTAAAGCATGCAGTAAGGGAAATAAATCCCTGGCATGATTTTTTGTCTGTTTTTGAATTATATAGTTTATTTTGCAAGTCCAAACCAGACATTGTTCACTTAAATTCTAGCAAAATTGGTTCTATTGGCGCTGTTGCAGCCTGGGTTTATAAAAAATTACACCAGCCGCATTTAAAAACAATCTACACTGTCCATGGTTTTGTATTTTCAGAACCGTTATCAATCTGGCGACGCAAATTCTATCTTTGGGCAGAAAGAATTTCAGGTCTTTTTAAAGATAAAATCATTTGCGTTTCAGAGCATGATAAAATTATTGGTCTGAACAACCACATTGCCCATCACAAAAAATTTGTCACTATCCATAATGGCATTGATTTAAATAACTTAAATTTTTTAGAAAAAGATAAAGCCAGAAAAAAACTAATGACAAGTCACAAATTACAAGTTACAAGTTGCTGCTGGATCGGCACTATTGCCAATCTTTACTCTACCAAAGGCTTAGAATATTTAATTAGGGCAGCAAAGGTTTTAACAAGTAAATACTCTAATTTAATTTTCATTGTTATTGGCGAAGGTTTAATGAGGGATAAATTGGAGAAAGAAATAAAAAAGTACAGCCTAGAAAATAAATTCTTTTTGCTAGGCGCCGTCCCTAAGGCTTTCCAATATCTTAAAGCCTTTGATGTTTTTTGCTTACCTTCGCTTAAAGAAGGGTTTCCGTATACCCTGCTTGAAGCTATGGCAGCTGGCTTGCCTATTGTTACTACACAGGTTGGTGGGGTAATGGAAATTATTGAACCAGGCGTTAATGGTTTAATTGTTCCAATAAAAAAACCTCGCGAAATTGTTCGGGCCATTGAAAAGATAATTAATAATGAAGAATTGAGAGAAAAGTTTATTAATAATAATTTAGAAAAAATTAAAAAGTTTAACTTGGAGTCAATGATGGA
>CAZDKR010000030.1:2643-4399 GCA_964506375.1 uncultured Gammaproteobacteria bacterium | reverse complement strand
GAGTATATTTGCAAAATGCCTAAATACCCGTTTAGATAAAAAATTGCCAATAGAAAAGGCATTTGGCAGTTTCATTTGGCAGTTTAAGGATTTTTAATTTTTGATATAATTTTTTTCGATATAACAGTATATCGAAAAAATCAAAAACATATTTAAAAAACATCTAGGTATCTAAATAATTTTCAATTTCTTAATAAAATTTAGATATCCGCCCTTGCCTTTGTTAATTTTATTTCTAACTACCCGAATTGTTTCATAACTGGCGCCTAATTTATTTCTAATCTGATAATACAAATATCCATCTAATAGCATTTTAGCAATTTCCAATCTTCTAATAATCATTATAAATTCACTTTCTGTTAATAGGTCTTCCAAAAAGTCACTTACTTCTCGTTGTGATTTTAATTTGGCAATTTTAGCAGATAATAGTCTTTTTAATTTTTTTCTTTCTGATTCAGAAATTCTTGTGGGAATTATTTTAGCCATAATTTTTCGATATAACAGTATATTATTAAAATGCAATTAACCCTAAATATTGAATATTAAAACACCTAAAATGCCTTCTAATGAGTTACTTCTACGCCACTATTTCTACCATTTCTACCAATCTTTTGCTATAAGCCCACTCGTTATCATACCAAGTCAAAATTTTTATCAAATTACCGCCCAAAACTTGTGTACTTAATAAATCAACAAGGGTTGAACACCCTGACTTGATTATGTCTGTAGAAACCAAAGGTTCTTCTGTCACGCCCAAAATGCCTTTTAACGCTTTGGTTTGGCTGGCTTTTTTCAAAACCGCATTAACTTTTTTTGCATTCGTTTTGGTGCGCACCAAATAAACCAAATCAGAAAGAGAGCCGCAAATAGTCGGTACTCTAACCGCAATACCTTCAAATCTGTCTTTTAATTTAGGCATTGCCTTTATTACAGCATGGGTAGCGCCTGTAGTAGTCGGCACAATGTTATAAGCCGCTGCCCGGGCCCTGCGTAAATCTTTATGAGGGCCATCCACTAGGTTTTGGTTGGCTGTATAAGAATGAATAGTGGTTAAAAAAGCTTGCTTAATACCAAAATTTTCATCAATAATTTTTGTAACCGGCGCAATGGAGTTAGTAGTGCATGAAGCCATAGAGATTAAATTTTCTCCTTGATATTTGTCTGCATTGACCCCAATTAAATAAGTCGGCACATTGCCTTTACCTTTAGCTGGAGCAGAGATGATAACCTTTTTCGCTCCGGCTTTAATATGAGCCCGGGCTGCGCCATCTTTTACAAACCTGCCTGTGCATTCTAATACCACATCAACATTTAGCTTTTTCCAAGGCAATTTTACTGGCTCCGGCAAAGCATAAACTGGATACTTTGCCTTGTCAACATACAAATTTTTCTTATCACTTGATACATCTTTTTCATAAGCACCATAAACCGAATCATATTTTAAGAGATGCGCCAAAGTTTGATTATCAGTTAAGTCATTGATGGCTACAATCTTTATTTTAGGATTTTCTAAAGCGATTTTAAAAACCGCACGGCCGATTCTGCCCAAACCATTAATAGCCACTCTAACAGGTTGACTGCTTTTTTGTTTTTTGCCTCGCTCCAAACGCTCGGGATGTGAATTTGTTTTTTGTTGATTGTTTTTAGACATACATTTGCTCGCTCTTGAAAAACATTAAACACAATAAAATCCATTGATTTAAAGTGTTTTAATGTTTTTATGCTTTAATGTTTTTAGTGATTTTATTATATCATT
>CAZDKR010000030.1:0-2543 GCA_964506375.1 uncultured Gammaproteobacteria bacterium | reverse complement strand
TTATTATATCATTCAATTAAAAATTTGACAAAATATGCAAATAAGGTATATTCAGGGTAGAAAATCAAGAATGAAGGTGTGGATAAAAACCAAAATAAAGGAGGAGAATAAAGTGGAAACTCAAATCAAAATGAAGACTGTCCGGAATAAATCTTCCCCTGAGACTGGTCAGCACTACGAGTTTTACCGCAAAACTCTTATAGACCGGATTAATAGCATTGGACGCTTTTGGAGAGTAGAAATTATACCAAAGAATGGCCAAAATATCAAATCTGACCAAAGCTCTGGCCTTTTATATGACATAAAGGAAACTAGAGACAGTGTTACATATTGTCTTATCAACAGTGACGGCACCAGAGTTAAGGTCAAAGCCACTAAATCTGACAAGGTAAAGCTTATTCACTGGCGACGTTTTATTGAGGAGAATTGGCCATTTCAACTTATCCCCCTTGATAAAGATGGTCGGTTGACTTTTGAGATTAATAAGATAGCTAAAATTCTGGAAATAACTACAGAAAAATTTGAAAAGTTGGCCCATGAAATCAGAGAAAAAGAAACAAGGAGGAGGAAATGAAAATTAAAAAATGTTCCGGACTGTCGCACAAACGCACAAGAGAGCCTTGTTTTTGTAAAATAGATTACAAACAATAAAACAGGGCTCTTGTTATTTTTGAGTAAAATGTTCTGCTTCCATTCTATTATGAAAAAAGGTAAGAAGACAAACAACCAATAAAAAGTCGGTAAAAAATGCTTATCTATATAGAGCGATCGTTCTATATAGGTAAGCATTTTTAAGCTTAAGATTGCCACCTTTGCCATTAAGTGCTAAAATTTAAATATGATAGCCAATATTATTCCTGCCGTTCGCCTGCCCAGAAGCACTGAATTTTTTTCTTATTCAGTGCCTTGTGATTTGGAAAATCAAATCAAAACTGGCCATATTGTAGAAGTAAATTTTAGGAATAAAAACGTGCCTGGCCTGGTGATAAAGCTTAAAAAGAGCAATGCATCTAAATACAAACTCAAAACCGTTCGCAAAATTTTATATCCTGAACCATTGGTCACGCCTGAACAAATTAAACTTATTGATTTTATAACCAATTACTATGCAGCAGCTAAAAGCATTGTGGTTAAATCAATGTTGCCGGAAATACCAAAACGACAAAAAACAATCAACAAAAAACATTTAACAATTAACAAAAAACAAATTAAGACTAGATATAAAAAGAAGTTATTTTGGTATCAAGATGAAAATGAAGTACTGCAATATTTGTCTAAAAAAATTAAATACAGTTTTAAAAAGGGCGGACAGGTTTTAATTTTAGTACCAGAAATTGGACTAATTAAGCAATTAATCAATAAACTCAATTTAACTGATAAGCAAGTCATAAATGTCCATGCTGATATCCCTAAAACAAAATTCTTTAAGTTGTGGCTAGAAATACTTTCTGGTCAGCCAAAAATAATTGTCGGCACAAAAATTTCTGTTTTACTCCCTTTTTCAAACTTAGAAGAAATTGTTATTTATCATGAACATAATTGGAACCATAAACAATCAGACATTAATCCAAGATATGATGCTAGAGTTATAGCTGAGTGGTTGGCTAAAGAACATAGGTGTCAATTAACATTAACCGCATCAGCACCAAGAATAGAGACATATTATTATTATAAAAATACTAAAACATTAAAACAGAAAAACGCTTATTTGCCTGTTAACACATCCCGATTGAGACAAGGGAACAAAAAAACGGGTAAGATAGAGATTATTGATTTAAAACAAGAAAGATTAAAAGGAAATTATAGTTTGTTATCTGATAAGTTGGTTGATCAGATAAAAGAAAAATTAAGCAAAGAGCAGAAGGTTTTTATCTTTCATAATCGCAAAGGCCTGGCTCAATTTGTCTTTTGCCAAGATTGCGGACATGTTTTTAAATGCCCAGAGTGTCAAGTTTCGCTCTTTTATCATTCTTCAGATAAAAAACTCCACTGCCATCACTGCGATTTTTTAGAAGATGTTCCGCCTTTATGCCCAAGTTGTCAAGGGCCAAATATAAAATTTAAAGGTCAGGGATTAGAAAAAGTTAAACTGGAATTGCAAAAAGAGCTATCAGGGACTAAAATAATAAGGGTGGATAAAACAATCAAATGGTTCGGTAATGAAGTAATAGGACAATGCAGCATTGTTCTTGGCACTGAATTTGCCTTGAATAAAATCGATTTTGGCCAATTTGACTTAATCGCCTTTACTAATTTTGACCAGTTGTTAAATCGCCCGGATTTTCGCAGCCAAGAAAATGCCTATCAGTTATTTTGGCAGATAAAATCACAAGCGCCCCAAGCTAATTTTACCATACAAGCATATAATCCAGAGAATGTTGTTTTAAAAAGCATAACCCAAAATAAGCCTGAACTTTTTTATCATTCAGAATTGGCGCAACGCAAAAGTTTGGACTACCCCCCTTTAATTAAAATTGTAAAGTTAATTTATCAAGACAAAGAAGAGAAAAAGGTTTTAAAAAAATCAAAAAAAGTTATCCAAA